>JACQCB010000089.1 GCA_016201805.1 Nitrospirota bacterium
CTGCATCCCCTCCAGCAGTTCCCATCCGGACCCCGGTCACGGTGAGGAGCGAAGAGGAATACGCTGTCACCGTCCCCCCGCTCGCATCCTTAGCCACAACGGAGTATCCATAAGTCCCCACCGGCATGGTCTGACCGTTCTTATCCGTCCCATCCCAGAGCACTTGCTGCGCTCCCGCAGCCTGCCCGCTGAATACCATCGTCCGGATCGGCTGGTTGCCGGCATCCAGGACGTTGACCGTCACAGAGGCGGCATCGGCAGCCAACGAATAGGTGATGGGCGCCGGCCCATTGCCGAGCTGGACGAGGGCGCCGTTGATTTTGACCTGATGGCCGATCAACCCCACTTTTTGGGTTTGCATGGCGGCACTTTGCTGATCCAGGTTCTCTTGCATGAGCTTCACGAGCTTGGTGCTTTGCTCCACCTGGCTGAACTGCGCCAACTGAGCGATAAAGGCTTCGTTCTCGACCGGCTTGAGCGGATTCTGGTTCTTGAGCTGCGCCACGAGCAGTTTGAGGAACGCATCCTGCCCCAAGGTTTCCTGCGCTGGAACTGCCGAAGCCGTCGTCGTTGCAACGGCGGTATTCAACGAAGACGATTGCGTGCTCGTGATGGTGCTCATAACCTCACTCCTCCGATGGCCCGTTGATGACTAAGCAAAGAGGCTCAAGCCTCGGGAATCCCAAGACGAAACCGAAGCGAATGGACGCCCCTCCGCAACTTCGCCGGGACGATCAGATCCTTGAGAAAATCGGCCCGTTTGCTCCTGCGTTCCTCGACCCTGTCCATAGGCATTCTGCCCCGGCCCATACGCCCCGCCGTCGCCGGACTGTCCATAAGGGCTGCGTCCTTGAGAATCCACCGTCACTTTGAACTCGCCCATCTGGAGCCCCGAAGCATTGAACCCGGCTTCGAGCCGCCCCTGGTTCGCGGCCAGGAATTCTCCCACGCCGGCGCGCTCGGTCGTCACGTTCGCATGCACCGTCTGATCGGACAGCACGACGCGGACCTGCACGCGGCCCAGATCGGCCGGATTCATGTCCACTTGAATGGATGGCCGCAAGGGGGAGACAGCCGGCTCGGAAGGAATCGACAGTACCGGACTGGGCGCTTGCGGAGCTGGCGCCGGTTTCGCCCCTAGGCCTTCAGCCTGTGCCATGCCGGCAAAGAATTTTTCAGCCCCGACAGCCTGAGACAGCGCCGACCCCTTGCTCTCTTTTCCGGATCCTTTGTCCTTATCCATCGGTTTGGCTGCATCACTATGCCGAGCCAGCTCCTGGCCGGCGCGGTCGATCCCCTTTGTGTCACCTTGAGTCGCACTCATCTTCTTCTGGGCGTCCTCGACGGCGACATCAGCCATGTCCTTCTTCGCGCCATCATCGTAAGCCTTCGCCCCAGACACATTCTGCGGCTTCACCGGTCCGCCCCTCTCGACGACTTTTGGCTGGTCTCCAGACTGCACCGCCTTCGTCGCGTTCTTCAGCGGATCTGGCTGAGCGCTCGCAGGAGAATCAGCCTTGGGGATCGGGCTGCTCTCCTCTCCGGTTTTCGAAAGGTTCTTTGCCTCTGGCACTGTCGGAACTGGGACCGTCTGAGCAGGGACAGACTCATCGGTCCGGCTGAGCTTCTCGTCCATCGTCGTCACAACGACCTTGTCCGTCACCGGCGCCTGTTGAGTGCCCCCTGAAAGAGCCCCCTTCCCTTCCTGCTCAAAATGCTCGCCTTGCGCCGTGGAAACCGGCAGAGAGGACACGGACTGTGTCCCGCTCCCGGTGGACGATACGCCTTGCGCCTTGCCTAAGGCGATGGTCTGGCTGATGCCCGCCAATTGCGCAGCCGACTGGACATCGGTCCCGACGGCTGCCTGACCAAGTAGGCCTTGGCCTTCTTCTCCTGAAACGACGGAAACAGCCGGAGCGGAGGCCTGGGGGAGCGCGATCGACAATTGAGACACTTGGAGCGTTTGCAGGGAGGCCAGAAGGATGGCGTTGGGATCGTCCGTCGTGACCTGAGCTGTCGCTTGGTCGAGGTCCGACTCAAGATGGGCGAGGATCGTCCCGAAGGAACGCTCGCCGGCGCTTGCAGGACTCGCCGCGGCTTGACCACCGGCTTCCATGCCAAGGCCAAGGCTGCTGTCGGGAGTCACATTGAGAATGTTGCTGGCGTCCATTCTGTCTTCTCTCTTTAGAACAGCCGAGAATAACCCTCGACCGCAGGCTTCCTCTATTCAAGCCCTGTGCCAGCGGCATTCTTGCTGCGAAAGGCTGAAAAACCACTGTATTCGGCGGAGAAAGGTCCTGAAAATGGTTTGGCTCGGCAAAGACTGCCTGATGGCCAGGCAAAAACGGTGGGGGGAAGCGGAAGGTTAGGGCTTGGCCAAATACTGGGCGGTCAACTTCGCCGCCTTCTCCGGCTTGACCTGAGCCAGAATCGCGCCGGCGGTCTTGCCCTTGAGCAAGTGCAACAGTTGCAGGGCCATCGGTTGCGGCATCTTCTCGATACGGACCGCCGCTTCTTCCGGAGGCATGGTTTCGTAGATTTTTGCCAACTGTCCCAGTTCGGCCTGTCGCGCGGCCGATTCGGCTTTCGTTTGTTTCTGCTCCACGGTCTTTTGGGTCGTCTCGAACGCTTTGACCGCCTGCTCGTGCCTGGCCAAGAGTTGCTCGATCTCGCTCTTCAGCGTGGCCAGCCGTGCTTCCGCCACCCTCACCGCCTCTTCTTTCTTGTCGAGCATCCGTTTCCGCTGCTCGAGCATTTCAAAGACTTCGCGCGGGGTCTCCACGGCCGGCCCCTGGGCCGCCACAGGACTCTCCTTGCTGGGTTCGGCATGGCCGTTCGAGGATTCTTCCGCCGGAGCCGGAGCTTCAGCAGGAGCCGGCTTGGCCTGGCGATCTGTCTGGTTTTGCGAAGCCGCCTGGCCGACCGACTCCAGGCTGCCGCTGAACACTACGCTCCCCATCACCACGACCAGCGCAAGACAGGCCCACGCGCCGGCCGGCCAGAGGCCGCCGGCCGTCCTCTTGGATGCTGCCTGTGTTCGTGCGATTGCCATGTACGGTGGGCCCTGGTGAAGGGTCAGCGGTCGCGGCCTGCGCTAAAGCGGCGCCCGGCGACCTCATCGAGTTCGCCCTGTTCCCGGCGTTCTTGGCCTCGTCGGAGGCGCAATGCTTCACGCTGGCCCAGGATGTCCAGCTTCTTTTTTTCTCGCGAGGCCTCCACGACCTCGCTCAGTTTTTCGTCCCTCATGCGGCGAGCCTCCTGCACCACCAGCCTGGCCTGCTGGATCGCCTCCGTCAGCGCGTTCAAGGCGACGTGCCGTCCTTCCACCTCGTTGGTCGTCAATCCACCCCGCACGTCCGCCATAAACTGCTGCGCTTCCGCCTCCGCTTCGACTTCCAGCCGGCGCAGTCCTTCCGTCGCAACGCGGAGCCGGTGCTCGATGTCGGCCAGCTCGACGCGACAGGCCTCTTCGAGCTGCGCGCGGTAGTTTTTCAACGCGGCAATTCTCATTGCAAGGCCTCCGCAAGTTTCGCCAGCGCCGCCACGGATTCACCGAGCCCGACTTTTCCATCCACATCCTGCCGCAGATAGTCGGTGATCGGGCCGATCAAATTCACGGCGCGATCCAGCTTTCCGTTCGCCCCCGGCTTATAAGCGCCGAGATTGATCAAATCTTCGGATCGGCGATAGACGGCCACGGACTCCATGACGGCGCGGGCCGCGGCATAGTGCTCCGGCGTCGCGATGTCTCTCATGACGCGACTCGTGGACTGGAGCACGTCGATCGCCGGAAAATGATTCTGTGCCGCCATCTCGCGGGACAGCACGATGTGTCCGTCCAAAATCGACCGGACCGCATCGGCGATGGGGTCCGACATCTCATCCCCCTCCACCAGCACGGTATACAATCCGGTAATCGTCCCTTCCCCGCTTCCGGTCCCTGCCCGCTCCAGGAGCTTCGGCAAGAGCGTGAAGACGGACGGCGTATAGCCTTTGGTGGTGGGCGGTTCGCCGATCGCCAACCCCACCTCCCGCTGTCCGTGGGCAAAGCGGGTCAGCGAGTCCATCATGAGCAAGACGTGTCGGCCGCAATCCCTGAAATATTCCGCAATCGCGGTCGCCAGAAATGCGCCCCGAATCCGCACCAGCGGGGGCTGATCGGACGTCGCCACGATGACGACCGAACGACGAAGTCCTTCCGCTTTGAGATCCCGTTCGAGAAACTCGTTCACCTCGCGGCCGCGCTCGCCGATCAGGGCGATCACGTTCACGTCGGCGGCGGTGTTCCGGCTCAACATGCCCATCAACACGCTCTTGCCCACGCCCGATCCGGAAAAGATGCCGACCTTCTGCCCGCGCCCGCAGGTCAGCAAGCCGTTGATCGATCGGATGCCCAGATCGATGGGATGCGTAATGCGCCGGCGATGCATGGGGTTCATGGGGGTCGCATAGAGGGGATACTCCCGATCGCTCTGGACTGGCCCCAAGCCGTCCATCGGCGCCCCAAGCCCGTCGAGCACGCGGCCGAGCAGTCCGGGCCCGACCCGCGCGGTGGCCGAACGTCCCTGCATCACCAGATGGCTTGAGGGCCCGATGCCCCGCATATCGCCAAGCGGCATCAGGAGCACCCGCTCCCCGCGAAAGCCGACGACCTCGGCGAGGATGCGCGCCCCTCCATCCTCCCGCACGATCTCGCACAATTCGCCGATCGAACTCACCGATCCATAGCCCTCGATCACAAGACCGACGGCTTGGGCGATCCGTCCGCGGACCGCGACCGAATCGATCCCGGCGACGTGCTCCAAGACCTCACTCAGCTTCATCCTGAGCCTTTCCGCTACTGCTCTGCAGAAGCGCCTCGCCGATCCGGGTCAATTGGGTCTCAATCCGCGCATCCACCAAGCGGACCGGCGTTTCGACGAGGCAACCCCCGCGGGAAATCCTGGCATCGGCTTCGATCTGCAACGTGAGGGCCCCCTCAAACGCGCTGGCAATCGCATCGCGCGCCCCCTCCAGCGCCGACACATCGCTCGGGTTGACCAGCACTTTCATCGGACCGCCTTCGCGGATCTTCGCCACCGCCTCGCGAGCCTGTCCCACAATAATGTCGCGCAACGTGTCGGCCTGGTCGTGGAGGACCTTCCTGGCGATTTCGAGCGCCAGCGCCGCGATCGGCTCGTCGGCATCCTTCAAGAACAGTTCTCGACTCTGTCGAAGTTCCTCGATCAACCGGGCGAGCATCTCGCCCTGCCGTTCGACGAGGACCCCGATCTCCTCCCGGGCCTGCTGCTCGCCCGCCGCCACGCCACGCTCATAGGCCTGTTGCGTACCGTCCGGCTCTTGCGAAGAGGTCAGGTCCAGCGGCTGGTAGAGCATCGGCGAATCCGCCCCGGACGGTTTCAAGATACGCGCAAAATCCCCGCCGATCACACCAACTCCTCCCCTTGGCCGGCCACCACCAGACGGCCCTCCTCCTCCAGTTTCCGGCAGATCTTGAGGATGTTCTGCTGAGCCTTTTCGACTTCGCTGACCTTGACCGGCCCGCGCGACTCCATATCTTCTTTGAGCATCTCCGACGCTCGGCTCGACATGTTGCGGAAGAACTTATCCTTTACGTCCTGGTTCGCTCCCCGAAGCGCGATCGGCAGGTCCTCTTTGCTGGACTCCTTCAGCAGTTCCTGAATGCCGCGATCGTCCACCTTGACCAGATCGTCAAAGACAAACATCAGCGACCGGATGACGTCCACGATGTCGGGGTCCCGCTCGCCAAGCTTGGCCATGATGCCGCTTTCAACCGACTTGTCCAGCCGCCCCATCAGATCCGCCACCACTTTCATGCCGCCGATGTTCTGACCGCGGGTTTTGGAGTCGCTTTTAAAAATCTCCTGCAGGACGTCGCTCAAGTGCTGTAAGACTTCCGGCGTCACCTCCTCGATCGTGCCGAGACGCAACGTGACATCGGCCCGCAGGTACTCCGGCAGTTCCGCCAGGACCTGTCCGCCCTGTTCCGGATCCAAGTGGGCGAGGATCACGGCGATCGTCTGGGGATGTTCCACTTTGATGATCTGGGCCACCGAGCGTGGATCCAGCCACTTCAAGGATTCCAGCCCCGGATAACTGGCGGACGTCAGGGTCTCCAGGATACGCGCCGCCTTATCCTGTCCCAACGCCTTCGTCAGAATGTTTTTGATGTACTCCTTGCCTTCAAACCCGACCTCCCCCGAGTCGGCCGTTTCCTGGAACTCCTGGATCACCGCATTCTCGACCTCGCGCGAGATGTTCGAGAGGGCGCTCATGTGGGCGCCGATCTTGCGGATGTCCTTCGGGTCGAGGTGCCGCATCACTTCTGCGGCGGCATCCTCGCCGATGAACCGCAGAAGAATCGCCGCTTTCTCATCACCGTTAAGCCCTGCCATGGAGACGCCTCTTAACTCTGAGCTTTCAACCATTGCTTGACGACCAGCGCCGTGGACTGCGGATTGCCTCGCGCCATCTCAACGATCTGCGCGCGCGGGATGCCGGATGGAAGCGCCGCGGAAGCGCCGGCCATCGACGCCTCAATCTGGCCGACGGTCATCGGCAACCCTTGCGACATGCCCGTTCCTGCGCCGCCCTGCGACTTCGTCATCACAAACGTCAGGAGCGGCCGCACCACAAAGACCAGGATCAACCCGAAGAGCACGGCGCCGACGCCATAGCGCACATAAGGAGCCCAGACGGAGGCCGTCGGGACCGACGCATCCGCCGTGACGCCGGGGCCTTCCTCCTCGAATCCGAACGGCACGTTGACCACTTCCACCTGATCCTGACGTTCCGCCGAGTAGCCCATGGCCTTCTTGACGATTTCCTCGATCTGCTTCATCTCGGGCTCGGACCGGGGCACGTACTTCCTGGCTTCCTCCGTCGCCTTCGAGGCCGCCGGCGCCCCTGCCGGTTGAGCGGCCGCTTTGGGCGCCTCGTAGGTGCCGTCCACGAGCACCGCCACCGACAGTTTCTTAATGGTGCCGGTCGGCTCGATGATCCGCGACACCGTCCGGCTGATCTCGTAGTTGAGCGTTTCGTTCTTGCTCTGGTTCGTGCTGCTGCTGGCCTGTGCGGGCTCCATCGCCTGCCCCGTCGGCACGTTGGACGCCGCGCCCGGCACGCCCCCCGAGACCCCGTTTTTCCCGCTGGCCTTTTCCTGGTTGCGCTGCTCGCTCCGGACCACCTGCCCGTTCGGATCGAATCGCTCCTCCGTGGATTCCACCTGCCGAAAATCCAAGACGCTCGACACGCGCACGACGGCCTTGTTCGCGCCGACGATGCGCTCCAGCATCGACTGAATCCGCGTCTCGATGTCCTTCTCCACGGTGCGCTGATATTCGAGCTGCGACCCCGAGAGCCTGGTCGGGCCGTCGTCCGCCGTCTCGGACAGCAGGCGGCCGTGGCCATCCATCACGGTGACATCCTGCGGCTGCAACCCTTCCACGCTGCTGGCGACCAGGTGCACGATCCCTTGCACCTGCGACTTTCCCACGTTGCTCCCCCGGCGGACCGAGAGGACCACCGAGGCTCTGGCGCGGTCCCGCTCGGCGCTGAACAAGCGCCGCTCCGGCACCGCCAGGTGCACACGGGCCCGTTCGACTTCCGGCATCTGCGCAATCGTACGCGCCAACTCTCCTTGCAACGCCCGCCGATAATTCAGCTTCTGGATGAATTCGGACATCCCGACCGTGGTGCGGTCGAACAGTTCGAAGCCGACGCCCCCGCCCCGCGGAATCCCCTGCCCGGCGAGTTGCAATCGGAGATCGTGGACCTGTCCCGACGGCACCAAGACCGTCCCGCCGCCGACCCCCAGCTCATAGGGCACCTTGGTTTCCTTCAGCTTCTCGACGATGGCGCCGGCGTCTTCCGGCGAGAGGTTCGCAAAGAGCACCTGCATCTCCGGCTGCTGGCTCCAGAGCGTCGCGGCGATCAGCCCGGCGACGCCCGCGGCCAGCATGGACAGAATCATGAGACGTCGCGTCAGCGGCAATTCGTTGAATTTGGCTAGCATACGTCCTGCTCCTCACTCCTTACGCTTCACGCCCGACGGTCGTCACACCTGCATCCGCTGAATCTCTTCATAGGCCGTGACGATCTTGTTCCGAATCTGCATCATGAGTTGGAAGGAGACGTCGGCCTTCTGGAGGGCGATCATCGTCTGGTGCACGTTCTGGTTCTCGCCGGTCATCAACTTGTCCACCGACTGGCTGGCCTCGACCTGGACCTCGTTCACCTTGGCAATGGCCTCCTTCAAGGTGCCGAGAAACGCGCCATTGGCCGGAGCGGTCGGACTTCCGCCCGATCCGGGGATCTCGCCGATCGACGAGGGCAGGATCGGTTTAATGCGAATGTCATCCATAATTCCCTCCACAAGATTGACGATTGAGCCATTGAAAGGAATTGACGATTGGCCGAACCGTCAATCGTCAATCAATCAATTCTTTTTACCGGCCGATTTCCAGTGCCCGGTTCCACATCGCGCGGGCCGTACTGATGGCCTGTACGTTGGCTTCGTAGGCCCGTGAGGCCGACATCATATTGACCATTTCTTCGACCACATTGACGTTCGGCATCTTGACGTAGCCCTGCTTATCGGCATCGGGGTGCTGAGGGTCGTAGATGCTCTTGCCCGGCTTCGGATCCTCGATCACGCGCGCCACCCGGACGCCGTCCTGGCCGCCGGGCCCAAACTCGGCCTGCTTGAACGCTTGCTTGAACTTCGGCGTGATCGACGTGGTTTGGAAGACCACGTCGCGGCGCCGATAGGGGCCGCCCCCCACGGATTGCGTGGATTGCGCGTTGGCCATATTGCTGGCAATCACGTTCAACCGGCGGCGCTGCGCATCGAGCGCCGAGACCGAAATGGCAATGCTGTCGCTAATATCCATAGCCCCTCCCAGTAAAGAATCGACGATTGATTCATTGACGATTGCTTCATCGTCGTCAATGAATCAATGAGTCGATTCTGCTCAATTCTCCCGCTCTACCGCCCGTTCCGCATGACGTCCAGCAACTGCCGGAAGCGGATCGACATGATCGTGGCGGCGCCGTTGTAATTAATGCCGTTGTCGGACAATTTGGCCATTTCATGCTCCAGATTCACGGAGTTCGCATCCAGCGGCAAATCGGCCGTCGGAATCTCCGTGAGATGCCCCCGGACCCCTTCCACCGCGTTACCGCGAGGGCCCAGATGTCGGGAGTTGGTCACCAGGAGCCGGCCCCCCGGCGTCCCATGGACGGCCGAAGACAGCGTCTCAAGAAATTGCAACTCTTTTGCCCGATACCCCGGCGTTTCCTCGTTCGCAATGTTGGAGGCGATCACCCGGTGCCGGACCGCACGGAGGTCCAAGGTCTGCTGCAGCAGGCTCATGGTCTTATCGAAGATTTTCATCGACTACCGTCCTTTCTGACGCCATACGTCGTGCAAGCGCCGTACCCGAAGAATCCTGTGCCCGCTCCATATCCATTTGCCCGTTTCCTGAGCATTGGGACAATCATTCCATCCTGCTGGTCAAAATTTGCCTACCATCGTATCGGGTCAGTCTTCCGAAGAAGCCGGTTCAGACAATGCAGATTCGGTGCCCTGCCGATACTCACGCAGTTTGTTCCGCAATGTCCGAATACTGATCCCCAGCACCTTCGCGGCATGCGTGCGATTGTCGTTCACGCCGGCCAGGGTTTTGAAAATGAGGTCCCGTTCCATTTCCCAGAGAGACCCTCCGCCGGACGCACCGCCTGCGTCGGCTGACGCCGCAAGCGCGGGCGTCGGAACTGGCAGGACAGCCGCGCCCCCCTCTTCAAAACGGAAATGCTCCGGCTCAATGGTCCCGCTGACGGCCATCAGGACCGCCCGCTCCACGACATTTTCCAGTTCCCGGACATTGCCTTTCCAGGGACGGCCCACCAGCACTTCCAGCGCCGCTTCCGATAGGGACGGGGCCGGCAGACCGTTTCGCGTTGCGGCGGCGCCCACGAAATGGCGGGCCAACACGAGGATGTCCGCCCGACGCTCGCGGAGCGGAGGCAGCAGGATCGGGAATACGTTCAGCCGGTAGTAGAGGTCCTCCCGGAAACGCCCCTGGTCCACCTCCACACGCAACGGCCGATTGGTGGTGGCGATTACCCGAATGTCCACGTGAACCGGCTCCCGCCCTCCCACGCGATCCACCTCGCGCTCCTGCAAGACACGCAGGAGCTTGGCCTGTAGGCCCAGGGTCATCTCGCTGATTTCATCCAGCAGCAACGTGCCGGTGTGGGCCATTTCGAACTTGCCCAGCTTCCTGACGAGGGCGCCGGTAAAGGCGCCGCGTTCGTGGCCGAACAATTCGCTTTCGAGCAACCCGTCCGGCAAGGCCGCGCAGTTCACGGCAATAAAAGGACGATGCGCTCTCGGACTTCGACTGTGAATGAAGCGGGCCAGCAGTTCCTTGCCGGTTCCGCTTTCCCCATGGATCAAGACCGTGGCCTGGCTGGTCGCCACGACTTCGGCCACCCCCAGCAGCCGGGCCATGCCGGGATCTTCGCTCAAGAGCGGACGGCTCGACAGATGCCCTTCCTCCGCCCCAATCTCAGGGGCCGTCTCGGCGGCTTCCAACCTGGCCAAGACGCCTTCAAGGGCTTCCGAGGCAAAGGGCTTCAGCAGATAATCGCTGGCGCCCTGTTTCATCGCCTCGACCGCCGTCTCCACCGTCCCGTAAGCGGTCATGACCACGACCGCGGTTCCAGGCGACCGCCGCTTGACCTCCTTGAGCACCTCGAGGCCACCCAGCCGCGCCATCTTCATGTCGGTCAAGACCAGCCAGGGCTTGTGCTGGGCAAGACGGTCGAGCGCATCCTGGCCGTCGATCGCTTGGGCCACTCCATACCCGTTCCGGCGGAGCGACTCCGTCAAGGCCACCCGCATCGACGGCTCATCATCCACGACCAGGACCGATCGGAGTTCACGCGCTGCGCCGGGACTCGGGCGACTTGTCGATAAAACGTGCATGGTTCCCCCTCCGCTCACCTGCCGGTGTGCCCGGCGGCCTGGCTGCCCCCGGCATCCGGCAACACTATCGCAAATGTGCTCCCGCACCCGACCTTACTGTCCACTTCGACCCTCCCGCGATGTCCTTCGACGATGGCATGGACGATCGCCAGCCCCAAGCCGGTGCCATCCTCGCGAGTCGTAAAAAACGGGTCGAACAACCGAGAGAGATGTGCCGGATCGATCCCGGCTCCTGTGTCCGAGACAGCCAGGCGGACCGACGGCGGGCCGGTTTCCCCGTCCCGATCAGAGGACACCGTGATCGAGAGGGTCCCGCCATCCGGCATGGCCTGCGCCGCATTCAGCACCAGGTTCAACAACGCTTGCTTGATCTGGGCCGCATCGCACCAGAGCCTCAGGGCACCGTCATCGACCCGCATCTTGACGTCAAGATTCTCGCGAACGGTCGCATGCGCCGCCAAGGTCAAGGCGTCCTTCACGAGCGGCTCCGCGTCGTGCCACTCGGCCCTCGGACAGTCGGGCCTCGTGTAGACCAACAAATTGGAGAGCAACCGGTCCATCGCTTGCACGGCCATGGAAATGTGTTCGGCGTACCGGCGCCGATCCGGATCACCCTTGAGATCCTTCCGGAGCATGGAGGCAAACAGTTCGACGCTGCCGAGGGGATTTCGAATTTCATGCGCGATACGCCCGACGACTTCCCCCATGGAGGCCAAGCGCTCCCGCCGTTGGAGCCGTTCCTCGAGTTTCCGTGTCGCCGAAATGTCGTGCAGGAGCACAATGCTGCCGGTCGCTTGCCCGCTCCCGTTCCGAAGCACCGCGCGAGAGAGGGAGAGGGAGAGTCCGTTCGGAGCCGCCAGCGGATAGCCTCCGCCGTCCAGCTTGGCGCTGCGGAGGACGGTCTCCAACGGCCGGCCAAGCATCCCGCTCCGAGGCAGCCCCAGGAAGACCTCCGCACAGCGGTTGCAACGGACGACCGCGCCGCGCCCATCCGCCACGATCACCCCGGTGGTCAGCGACTCCAGAATCGCCGACAGGTGGCTGCGCATCTCCTCGTTTTCCTTCAGATTGATGCGAAGCGCTTCGTTGCTCGCCGCCAGTTCCATGTCCAGACGCTCCACGCGGGCCGTCAACGCCTGATAGGACTCCTGGAGGGTCGCCGCCGCCTGGTCGAAACTGCGGAAGGCGTTCTGCAGCAAGTCAAACTCATATCCGTCGCTGGTGCTGTGCTGAGCCATGTTCAAGAACCTCCCTTGGGAGACGAGGCCGTCGCCGGCGGCGCTTTCGGCAGCCCGGTCTGCATGGACACAGAGAGCCGATCGACAAAATCATCCTGCGACAGATTGGCGAGTTCTTGCAGGACGCTCCGCGCATCCGCATAGTGGGTTTGGGTTCGCCGGATTCTCGCCAGTTGGAACCGCACCCATTCCGCTTGGGTGGCGTCGAGATCGGTGCGGAGGGCCACCTGGTACCGCGTGACCGCCTCGTCATACCGCTTCTCTTGGACCAGCAAATCGGCGTAGCGGATGAGCGCCGGCGGTTTGGCCAACGCGCCGGCCCGCTCGGCCTCCGCGTAGACCCGCAATCCTTCCGCAACCTCGCCGTCCTTCACCAGGGCCTGCGCCAGCATGAGCAGCATGTCCGGACGCAGTGGGTGCGCGGGCGACGGAAAATTCTGCAACCACCGACGGCAGATGCGGATCGTGCCGGCGTGTTTGTCATCCGCCTGAAAGGCCTCGGCCAGCCAGCGGAGCGCCTCCGCCTTCCAGCGACCGGATGGATACTGAATCCAATAGCGCTCAAAGACCTGCCGCGCCGCCACGTAATCTCCTTGATCCATGTAGCTCTGCCCGAGCCCCACCAACGCCTCTTCGCGCAGATGCATGGCCGCCCCGTTCTGGACCAGATCCAGATAGAGCTTGACCGCTTCGGGCGTAAAGCCGATTCTCCGATGCGCCCCGGCGACCTGCAACAACACCTGCAAGAGGGGTTTGTTCGTGGAAAAGCTGTTCTCGGCTAAACGTCCGGCCTGGTGAAACAGGTTCACCACGCCCAAATCGTCGTGCGCCTGGAGCGCGTTGTCGATCCATGGCTCAAGGAGTACGGACAACCGTCGGCCGGCGGCGGCGGGCCAGGGATCGTCGGGAATGCGCCCGGCGCGAGCGATCAATTTCCGATAGGCCTGGATGGTTTGCTCCCAATCCTGGATCGCTTCGAACTGTTCGCCCAGGTGGTACAGCGCCTCGCTCCCGATCGCCAGTTTCGCCTGCTCGTCGGCCACCGTGCGAAGAGTTGCCCGTTGTTCCTCCCCGTCCAAGTTCAGGACCGGACCGTACCGAAACTGTGCCTGTACCATGAGCCGGAGCACGAGGCCCTTCTCGGCCGTGATCAGTTCAAAACTCAATTCCGCAAGCCGCATACGGGCGATGGCCGAGCCGAGCGAGTCGGCGTACCGCGATACCGCTTCCGTATAAAACATCCCGGCCCGGTCGCGCAGACCCGCCCGACGAAAGCTGTCCCCGATCCGAACCAACAGCAGGGACGCCTCCGGCATCTGCGGATACATGTTGTAGAGAGTTGTGGACAGTCGGCGCCCAAGATGGTCCTGGCCGAGCGCCATCGCCGTGTCGATGAACTTAAGGAATGATTGCGGACGTTTTTTGAAGAATTCCGGCCACCTGGCGTAGACTTCTTCATAAAAGGCCAGCGCATCCTGGGACTGACCTTCCGTGTACAGCGTATCGGCCAGTCCGAGCGTGGCATACTGAAGCACCACGGTATTGCCCGCATGGTCCTTCAGATTCTGGAACCTGTGCTCGGCCTCCCGCCACTTGTTCCATCCCGTGAAATTGACGGCAAGGCCCAGCAGCGCCCGGTCGGCATCGGCCCCGGTGAGAAAATCGTTCAGCCCGTGCTCATAGGTCGCCTGCGCCTCGATGCGTAGCCCCATCTCCGCATAGAGGTCCCCCACCCGCCACTGCGCCCGCGCGGCATTGGGCGTTCTGGGAAAATCTCGAAGGACGGCGCGATAGGCTTCGATGGCCGGCATGCGATTGCGGGCATTCGCCTTGTCGGCCGCCACGAGTTCGGCGAGGAAGGCCCTGGCAGGTCCGACGAGAGGACTGCCGGCATGTTGCTCGACGATCGTTCGGAACGCCGTACGGGCTGTTTTGAAATCGCGCCGCCCGTAGGCTTCCACCCCTTCCATGAACGACGCAGCGCCAGGCCCTTCCACCGGCGTGGTAAAACGCGGGCCGTCATCCGGAAGATCGGGAAGCCCGATCGGGACGACCGGGACGAACGCCTTACGGCTGGGGACCACAGGCGGCTGGCGCCCCTCCTCCGTGGAGGACGGTTTTTTGAGCATGGGCACGTTGAAGTCCGCTCCGGCCGGAGCGTTCCATAAGAGACCAACACAGATCATGAGAATAAGAACGCGAGGTTTTTGCACGCATGGAGACCGAGCAACTTCTATGCCCTTCAGAGTCTCGCACGGAGCCGCTGAGTGGACTGTGTAGTTACGCGGGGTTCGACAGTGAGCAGGACTATGTTACGGGAAGAGAGTCAACTGTGCGCGGGAAGGATGTTGTCGGAGGTCAAATCGTTGACGGAAGAAGGGCGGACGGTGCGTCAGACGTAGAGCTCGCCCTGCACTTTTGAGTCAAGGCCCTTGCGCTTGAGCTTCTCAACCAATGTCGTCCGATTGAGGTGCAGCAGTTGCGCGGCCCTGCTCGTCACACCGTTGGTTTTGCGTAAGGCTTCGGCAATCAAGCGATTCTCGTACCGCTCAAGTTCCTTGACGAGGTGAATCCCTGTACCGTTAAATACATCTGGCTCTTGGGCCGGACCCTGGCTCCGACTCGGAACCGGAGCCGGAGTCGGCTGACTGTTCAGGATCTTTTCAGGGAGTTCCGAGACCGTGATCGTGCCGGACCTTTTCAGAATCACCAGCCGTTCGACGAGGTTTTCCAACTCTCGAATATTCCCCGGCCAGGAATAGTGCATCAGACAATTCATCGCTGCCGCTTCCACCTCTCGGATGGAGGTCTGCTTGGTCTGGCTGAACTGTCGGATGAAGTGATCGACCAAGAGCGGGATGTCGCTCCGTCGCTCCCGAAGGGGCGGGATTGTGAGGGGAATCACGTTCAATCGGTAATAGAGGTCTTCCCGAAAGCGCCGCTCCTTGACCGCCACCTCAAGGTCGATATTGGTTGCGGCAATAATGCGCACGTCCACCCGAACCGTTTTCGTCCCTCCCACCCGTTCAAACGCGCGTTCCTGGATGGCCCGCAACAACTTCACCTGAAGGGGTGGACTCATCTCGCCCACCTCGTCGAGGAAGAGGGTCCCGCCGTGAGCCAGTTCGAACCGGCCCATGCGGGCATTCAGCGCACCGGTAAACGCCCCTTTTTCGTGTCCAAACAACTCTGATTCCAGCAAATTTTCAGGAATTGCCCCGCAATTCACCGGGACCAAGGGACGATCTCGGCGGAGGCTATTGAAGTGCAGCATGCGGGCGACAAGTTCCTTGCCGGTCCCGCTCTCTCCCTGAATCAGGATGGTGCTGTCGCTGTCTGCAACTTTTTCAACAAATTCATGCAACTCGCGCATGACATCGCTTGTTCCGATCAGATGCTCCAAGCGGTATTTTTCTTTGACAGTCTTTCTCAGCAACAGATTTTCCTGGCGAAGCTTTTGGAATTCCAAGGCCTTTTTAATGACCACTGAGGCGGCATCAAATTGTATCGGCTTCGTAATGAAATCATACGCGCCCGCCTTCATGGCTTTGACCGCGGATTCGACCGTGCCATAGCCCGTCATCACGATGCAGGCGATTTGGGCATTCACCTGCGCCGCTCGCTCTAATATTTCCAATCCCCCCATCCCCGGCAACCGCAGATCCGTCAAGACGATTTGGACCGGCTCGTCTTTGAGCGCCTGAATGGCGGCCTCTCCGTCCGCCACGGCCGTGACCTGATACCCTTCATCGATCAGAAACTCGCGAAGGGTCTCACGAACCGTCTCTTCGTCATCGACGATTACGATATGCGATTGACTCATTGTGATCCTTTACTCCTCGAGAGAAAGACCGGGGTTATGAGATCAATTGCGAAACGAAAATAGGAGCGCGGTCAGGAACATCGGGCATCCACCTCTATCACGTCTCCCGACCATCGCTGTGAACGCCGAAGCGGGCGGGGATTTTTGGTAGGACAAAAGCATGACATCTATAACCGACTGGATCGAAACATTCAAGGAAAATTTGCATACACAATTTACCCAAAGACACAGCAATCTCCGTACCATCTCTACTTGCATCTTCATCAATAAAGACTCGCAAAATAAATACGAGCCGCTTTAGCTCTGCCTACGATTTTAAGTTGTTGAGTTTTTTGGCCTCAATGACATATCGACAGGCAAACAGAATCTTGCTCGACGCTGAAAATAAATTGCCCATCTTAACGGTACAAGTGTTGCATCTGTGAAGAGCCTGTGGAAAAGCTGTAAAGAATGTATTAATTGAATGTCAATGGACTGTCGATGAAATAAATTTGACGCATCCGGCAGTCCAAGGAAGACCACAGCAGTTGACGGAAAAATGACGGTCGATCTCTATTGGACAGGGAGAGGCTCAGGTTCCTCTGTCCGGACGACCGGCCAAGGCCGAGATCCGGGACCTAGAGGACCGATGAGGTTCAGCGCCGGTACATCTTTGATCAGCTTGAATTGAACGCGGAGCTTCACGGCACGGTTCTTTTGCCCATCAGTCGCGCCGGCGCCGAACGAGCCTGCGCCTGATTCCACCAGCCAATTTTTGAGAGCAGCCTTTGCCGCTCCCACTGCGGCCAGATCAAAATCAGGATCCCCGGACGTATGCACGAGGTGCGGATCTTCCCGCAGCTCAGGCCTTCCCGCCTCAAGCACGGCAGTCACGACCGCTTCCCGCTCATTGCCGGGCAAGTAGCCACGGCCCCAGGGACGCTCTGCAACCGGAGGATTCCAGGATCGCTCCAGCATGGCGCGCAACGACCTAATAGCCGGGGCATCCGAATAGTCCGTCGTCGCGGTTCTTTGTCTGGATCGATCGCGTGTTGGAAGCTGCCCCTCTGCCGCCGACGCATCCAGGCTCACAATCGCTCGCTCGCGTGGAACGGCATCGACCGTCATCTTGACCCCCTCGACCGCCGCCACTTGCTCCGACGTCAGGCCGGAAAAAACGCCCTCCGTCGCAAGCACCAGCCCACTCTCGATCCGCACCCGTTGATCATCCACCGGTACGACCCAGGTGGATAGACGCCAGTCCTGCAAACTCGAATAGACGGCAAGAGTCTTGCCGTCCTTTGACAGAAGCCGCAGATAGACTCGTCGCGGGACGGCAACCCCTCGGACAAAGTCACGGTTCAGATCGGCACGTGAAGACAAGGCAACCTCGGCTGCAGCTGGAGCCCCCTTCCCGCCGGCCTTCTGCAGGATTGTCCCATCCATCGCACGCGTGGATTCGACCACGGCATCCACCGCAGAGGATAGGAGCCGGAATCGAACCGGCACATGAAGCGTCAAGGAACCGTCCTTCGCCCGCTCGGTGCGGGCCTGGGCGGTTTCGGCTTCAAGCCCCGAACCTGCCAACCGTTCCACCAGTCGCGCCACAATCAGCCGGTCTCCGCCTGAAGCTTCCTCAAGAGGACCGGTCTTGAGCAGCTCCGGTCCGGAAAGACTGCGGACGGCGTTGGCGTAGTTGGAGCGGGCGGCGCTGTGGGTCGGATCGGCCGCCAGTGCGCGCTCGAACTCTTCCAGGGCCTGGAACATCTTGCCTTCGCGGCTGAGCATCTCGCCGACATCGTTGGCTTTGGCGGCCGGGACGAATCCAGGCTTGGGGTCGGTCGTGGCTGTCGTCGCCGTTTCGGTCTGGCGATGGCCCGTATCAGGAAGAAGTTCCACCACCTTCGCCACCAAAGAACGGGCGACGGAAGACACCTCCGCCAAAGGCCCCTCAGCGACCGCCGTCCCCAGGATCACGCCCTGTTCCACCCCCAGTATCTGCGCATCGATCCGCAGATGCCCCCCCACCACCGTCACGCTGCCGGTCACCAGTACCGTGGCGCCGGCCAGACGCCCCACTCGAACCGCCGACTCATCGGCCACCCGGCCGGAAAGATGCAGCGTCTGCTCCCGGACAACCTCCTCCAGGCGCTGCCGCTGCACGACCAGCACGGACGGAATCCGCGCCAATTCGGCTACCAGCATGTCCGCCAACCCTTTTCGCATCCAGGCCAAGTCCGGAGCCTTCGTCCGATCCTCAAAATACAAGACGGAGATAACCAGAGTGGAAGGAAATTTCGCGGTGCTGGATGTGCCGGACGAGACCTTTGCAGAGGCCGCAGGTAGCGGAGGCGCCAGCGGCTGGGCCGTACAGGCCATGCCGGCCATCACAATGAGCAGCAAGACCGCGTTCAGGCCACGGACAGCGGCCCGGCATCTCGTGATATCGGCGTCAGTATTCATCCGATGCATTCTCTGGATCGTGGCTGCAACGGAGGCCACGTTCCGCCTTCCATTGCTCATTGAGCCCATAGATGAAGACCAGAATCTCGGCAACGGCCTGATATAGATCGGGGGGGATGCACTCGTTTAGGTCGAGTTGCAGGAGGAGTTCGACCAAATCTCGATTTTCTTCAATCGGAACGCCGGCCTTCTGCGCTTCGCGAATAATGCGCTCCGCCAGCTCTCCCCGTCCCCGTGCAGTCACACGCGGGGAGGCATACTGAGGCGGCGCATATTCCAACGCCACGGCATAGGGTTGGCGAGGGATCCGTTTATAGCCCATGAGAGCCCTTTCGAACCGGTGGAAAAGCGCCGGGGGTCATGCCCGTACGTTGACCAGACTTCGGCCTGGAACCATAGGGACCGCCAAGTCCTCTCCACGGACAACGCCTGAGTCGGCGACCCCTGAAGAAAGCGCTTCCACCTGATACCCCCTGGCTATCAACCCTTGCCCCAAAGTCGGCAGGAGCGCCGCCACGGCTCGTTCGACGTCCAAACGATCGACCATGAAACGCGCCGCGATGCGCTTGCCGGTCAACCGCGCATCCACCCGGATCGCGCCGATCCCGTCCAGCTCCAGCAACGTCACCAGGTTGTGCGACCGCTCCCCCTTCGACTGCTGTTGCCGCGCCCCGTCTCCGTCCGGCTGATACACATAGAGGAACGCCGAGGCGTTCCTCTCCAGATTCAGCGGCAATTCGACCAGAAGCGGCTGTCCCTGTTGCACGTTGAGCGAGTTGATCA
>JACQCB010000090.1 GCA_016201805.1 Nitrospirota bacterium
CTCGCGGCCTACCTTTGCAAAGGCGCGCACCGCCTGTTCGAGCTGCGCGTGCGTGTGCGCCGCCGACATCTGCACGCGGATTCTGGCCTGTCCTTTCGGTACGACCGGAAAACTGAACCCGACGACATAGATGCCTTCCTGGAGCAGGCGGTCGGCCATGTTCGCGGCCAGCGCGGCCTCGCCCAGCATGATCGGGATGATCGGATGGCGCCCCGGCACCAGCGTGAAGCCGAGCGCGGTCAGTTCGCCCCGAAAGAACGCCGCGTTCTCGCGCAGCGTCTCCCGCAACGCGTCCCCCTGCGAGGCCAGCGTCAGCGCTTGGAGGGCGGCGGCCGCGATCACGGGCGGGAGCGCGTTGGAGAACAGATAGGGGCGGGACCGCTGCCGCAGCAACTCGATGATCTCGGCGCGGCCTGAGGTGAAGCCGCCGGAGGCGCCCCCCAACGCCTTCCCCAACGTGCTCGTGATGAGATCGACGCGGTCGGCCACCCCGCAATGGTCCGGCGTGCCTCGGCCGCTCGTGCCGAGCACGCCGGTCGCGTGGCTGTCATCCACCACCACCACCGCATCATAGCGCTCTGCCAGGTCGGTGATGTCCCGGAGCCTGGCCGTATCTCCATCCATCGAAAAGATGCCGTCCGTGGCGATCAGGCGCAGGCGGCAGGTTGCGGCTTGCTTGAGCGCCGTCTCCAGCTCCTGCATGTCGGCATGGGCGTAGCGGAACCGTTGGACTTTCGAGAGGCGGATGCCGTCGATCAGGCTGGCATGGTTCAGCGCGTCGCTGATGACCGCATCGCGCTCGTCGAGCAGGGTTTCGAAGAGCCCCCCGTTGGCGTCGAAACAAGAACTGTAGAGGATGGTGTCGCCTGTGCCTAAGAAGGTGGAGAGCGCCTGTTCCAGACGCTTGTGCAGGTCCTGCGTGCCGCAGATGAAGCGCACCGACGCCATGCCGTAGCCGTGGTGCTTCAGCCCGTCCATGGCGGCCTGGACCACATCAGGATGATTGGCGAGGCCGAGGTAATTGTTGGCGCAGAGGTTGATGGCTTCGCTCTGGGCCTGCCCGGGCGCCTGGGCAACTCGAATCTCAGCCCCTTGCGGTCCCAGCAACTGCCGCTCGGTTTTGTAGAGACCGGCGGATCGAATCTCCGCCAGCCGCTCATCGACGACTTGTTTGAAGGTTCTGTAAGCCATACGCTCTACGTTAGGCACGAGACACGAGGCGCGGGGCACTCTGCCAGAATTGAGGCATTGACGATTGATTCATTGATTCAATGGGGCAATGAACCAATGCTTCAATGAAGCAATTCCTCTACGTGTCCCTCGCCGTGTCATGTGTCGATTGTAATACATTGCTGCCGGTTCGAGCACATTATTTTCGGTTCAAAACTCCATACGTACTTAGGGTAGCTTCACGGTTGACAAGCCGGCCCTCCACCTAATACGATGCGTTCGACAACTGCGGTTGGGCGAGTTGGGTCTGTCTGATGTTTCAGCCAGTGCCTTCGTGACCGCCCGTGAATCTCCACGAGGTTTCTTCCTGGTCTCTACGGGAGACTGATACACACCATCGTTTTGCTCCATGTCACCGTGGGCGACCCAACGCCCGTCCCAACGGCGTCATGAAGCCACCGAGGGCTCGCGGTCGCAAGATTGATCGCCCCTGAGTCCGAACGCGGGGTGCGCCGAGTGAGAACCACGTTTATGCAGAAATCGGATAAGAAGCGATCCTACGCCAAGCTTCCCCTGCTCATTGCGGTGATGACGCTCCTGGCGCTTGGCGTCGGCGCCTTGGCTCTGCATTATATCGAGAATCGCCTGGTGGCTTCGACGGGAGAAAGTTTGGCGCTGACAGCAGACGATATCGCGGGCCAGTTGGACCAGATCCTCTTCGAGCGATATGGGAACATCCGAATGACGGCCGCCACCCTGGTCCCGCACATGCAGGACCCGGCAGCGCTGACCGCTCATCTCAACCGAATGAAGGAAGAGTATCTCGTCTACCGCTGGCTCGGCGTCACGGATGAGCGGGGTCGGGTCATGGCCGCCACGAATCCGGACATGGTGATGGCCGATCGGAGCCGGGAACGTTGGTTCCAGGCCGTGCGGACGATGCGGGACAGGCGGAGTGTGGATCTACAGGACGTATCGTTCTCTCCGGAAGCGGGAGGAGTGAGGACGGTGGCCTTTTCGTCTCCGATCCTGGACGATCGTGGCCGGTTCCTCGGCGTGGTCACGGCCCACATTGGATTGTCCGAATTGGAAGACGTGATCGGGCGGATGGTGGCGGCCTTCCAGAGGCAGCGCGGCGGGGCCGTTCGAATCGAATGGCAATTCGTGGGCCGCGATGGGACGGTGATTGCCGATTCGCTGTTGCGGGAGGAAGGCCGGGTCAATCTGAAACGGGAAGGCCTGCCGTCTGCGTTGTCGAGCGAAACGGCCGGGTCAGGCTATGTGGAGGAGCAGCACCTTCGCCGGCACGTGCCGGTCGTGACCGGCTTTGCGCGGACCGATGGTTACGGGGAATTTCCCGGGTTTCAGTGGGGGATTCTGGTGCGTATGGATCGGGACGACATCCTGGCCCCGATCCGGTCCGTGCTCTGGAAACTGGGTGCGGGAGGGGCTGTCGTCTGGGTCCCGTTGCTCGGCTTTTTGATCTGGATGACGGGGCGTCTGCGCACCGAATGGAGTATGGCGGAGGAGCGGGGACAGAGACTGGCCACGATCCTCACCAGCATCGGCGATGCAGTGATTGTCACCGACGCGCAAGGCCTCGTCGTGTTCATGAATCCTGTGGCTCAGGCCCTCACGGGGTGGAGGCAGGAGGAGGCGGTCGGCCGGTATCTGGGGACCGTCTTTGTCATCGTCAACGAATCCACCAGGGAGACGGTGGAGAGTCCCGTCACCAAAGTGCTGCGTGAAGGCGTGGTCGTGGGGCTCGCAAACCATACCGTATTGCTTGCCAAGGACGGGACGGAGCATCCGATCGACGACAGCGGCGCGCCGGTCCGGGATCACACCGGCGCCCTGACCGGGGTGGTCCTGGTGTTCCGTGACATCGCGGATCGCAAGCAAGCTGAGGCCGCCTTGCAGGAGTCGGCGCTTCGCTTCCGTTCGGTGGTCGAGTCGGCTGCCGACGCGATCATTGTGGCCGACCATGACGGGAATATCGCCTCCTGGAATCCGGCCGCGCAGCGCATCTTCGGCTATGCCGAAGAGGAAGTCATCGGGCAGCCGCTGTCGATCTTGATGCCGGAACGTTACCGGGAGCCCCATCGCCGTGGACTGGAGCGCATGAAGGCGACGGGGGCTTCCCGCGTGATCGGCACCACCCTCGAGGCCCATGGGCTGCGCAAGGACGGCCACGAGTTTCCCCTGGAATGTTCTCTGGCCATGTGGACTATGGGCGGCAAGACGTTCTTCAGCGGCATCCTCCGTGACCTGACCGAACGCAAGCGAAATGAGCGCTGGCTTGCCGCCCAGTACGAGGTGACACGCGTCCTGGCCGAGAGCCACTCGCTCGAAGAGGCGGGGCCGCGCCTGTTGCAGGCGGTCTGTGAAAGCCTGGACTGGAACATCGGGGCCCTCTGGCGGGTGGACCGACGGGCGAACGCGTTGCACTGCGTCGATATCTGGCACGGGCCCTCGAACGGACTGGAAGAGTTTCGAGCGCTGACCAGCACGATCACTTTTTCACCGGGTGAAGGACTGCCGGGCCGTGTCTGGGCGAGCGGGGAGCCGGCCTGGATCTTCGACGTCGTCACGGACGCCAATTTTCCCCGCGCTTCGATCGCCAAGCGGGAAGAGCTGCACGGGGCCTTCGGCTTTCCGATCCGGCTGGGCGGCACGGTCCTCGGCGTCATGGAATTTTACAGCCATGAAGTCCGCCAGCCGGATGGCGCCTTATTGAAGATGATGGACGATGTCGGCCTCAAAGTCGGCCAGTTCGTCGAACGGGTGCAACTGGGAGAGCAACTCCGCCATGCGCAGAGGCTGGACGCGGTGGGGCGGTTGGCGGGAGGGGTGGCCCACGACTTCAACAATCTGTTGACCGTCATCAGCGAACAGCGTGGCCGCGATGGACTTCATGCTCCGACGGTTGATCGGGGAGCACATCGATCTGGTGACCGTGCTCGGCGCGGACCTGGGCCGGGTCAAGGCGGACCCCGGCCAGATCGAGCAAGTGATCGTGAACCTGGTGGTCAACGCGCGCGATGCGATGCCGGACGGCGGAAAACTGACCATCGAAACAGCCAATGTGGACTTGGATCAGGCCTATGCCAGTCACCACATGGCAGCTCAGCCCGGCGCCTATGTGATGCTGGCGATCAGCGACACGGGGCATGGGATGGATGCGGAAACCCAGGCGCGTCTCTTCGAGCCTTTCTTCACCACCAAGGAGAAAGGGAAGGGCACGGGACTTGGGCTGTCCACCGTCTATGGGATCATCAAGCAAAGTGGCGGATCGATCTGGGTCTATAGCGAGCTGGGACGGGGCACGACGTTCAAGATTTACCTGCCTCGCGTGACGGACATCCTGGACATGTTGCCGCTTGCGTCTGTGTCCGGCGGGGACGTCGTCAGAGGGACGGAGACGATCCTGCTGGTCGAGGACGAACACTCGGTGCGCGCCTTGGCGCGCGAAGCGTTGGAGGAGGCTGGTTTCAAGGTCCTGGAGGCCGGCCACGGCACCGAGGCGATTGAGATCAGCGGACGCTATCAGGGAACGATTCATCTCTTGATCACGGACGTGGTGATGCCTGAGATGGGCGGGCGCGTCATGGCAGATCGACTGGCTTCCCAGCGACCGACGATGAAGGTCCTCTATATATCCGGCTATACGGACAATGCCATCGTCCACCAGGGAGTTCTGGACGCCGGCACCGCTTTCCTGCCCAAGCCCTTCTCGCCCGACGCCCTCGTGCGCCGAGTGCGTCAGGAGCTGGACGCGCCTCAGAACGATGAACGCTGAGCGATGAACGATGAATGCCGGACGAGGAACGCGTCCCACTACTTTCTGGTCTTTACCGTTTTTGCTGAAGACACCAGTATCGCCGTTAATTCTTCAGCTTCCTCGCATAGGTCTGCAACCGTCTCCCCCGCAACAATTCCACTATCCACTAGCAGTTCAAGCCAGTAGACCGTTTCCTCAAGCTCCTGCAACCCGCCCTCAATTTTGCTGATGAATTCTGCGTCGGACCGCGCTCTCTTGGCTTCGCGGTAGTGAGCCCCGACGGAGGTTCCACTACGCAGGAGTTGTTTGCCTAACACCTGCGCCTCCGGCGTCTTGGGGAGAGACGAGAACAGCCGGATGACTCGCAACGCAAACGACTTTGTTCGAGTCCGGAGATCCTGCGGCCTATCCCCCATTCTCATCCTTCATCGCCAGTTCATCGTTCCGCGTTCAGCGTTCATCGTTGTCAGGGGAACAGCACCACCTTCCCGCACCGGCCCGACTGAATGAGGTCGAACCCCTTGGCGAAGTCGGTCAGGGGGAACTGATGCGTGACCACAGGCCTGATGTTCAATCCCGCCTTGAAGAGACCCGCCAACCGGTACCAGGTGCCGAACAGCCGCCGGCCGGTCACCCCGTAGACACGGATGCCCTTGAAGATGATCTCGTTGGGCAGGTCGAAGCAGACCGAGCCGGTCGGGATGCCGAAGAGCGTGACGCGGCCGCCGTTCTTCACGGACCGGAAGGCCTGGTGCAGGGCGGCCGGATCGCCGGACATCTCCAACGCCGTATCCACCCCCTCGCCGCCGGTCAGGTCGAGGATCGCCGCAGCCATGGCTTCGACGGAGTCCGTTTTCGCATTCAACGTATGGTCGACGCCAAGCTGTTTGGCCAGCGCGAGCCGGTAGTCGCTTATGTCGGTTGCGATGATCACCGACGCGCCGGCGGTGCGGGCGACCGCCGCGGCGAACAAGCCGGTCGGCCCGCAGCCGGTGATCAATACGGAATGGCCGGACAGATCCTCGGCCAGGGCCGCATCGACGGCATTGCCGAGCGGTTCCTGGACGCAGGCGATCTCCGGCGGGATGTCGCGTGAGGTTTTCCAGAGGACGCGCTCCGGCAGGCGTACGTAGTCGGCATAGGAGCCGTCCACGTCGAGGCCCAGGATGCGGTAGTTCTTGCAGACGTGGGCCTGGCCGGTCCGGCATTGGAAGCAGAGGCCGCAGGTCAAGTGCGATTCGGCGGCGACATAGTCGCCCACGCTGACGGATGAGACGCCGCGCCCCACCTCCGCCACCTCGCCGCACATCTCGTGGCCGATGATGCGCGGGGGGTGGATCCGGCTCCGTGCCCATTCATCCCAGCGATAGATATGCGCGTCCGTGCCGCAGAGGGAGGTGGCTTTCACGCGCACCACCACCTCACCATCGGCCGGCGTGGGGTCCGGCATGGACTGGAGCGTGAGGCCGGGAGCTGCTTCCGTTTTGACGAGCGCCTTCATGTCGTTTTTCCTGAGAGCGTGCCTCGCCATTATCGCATAGACCGGTCGTGGAGCAAGTGGAATCCCGCAAGGTGCAAGGTGCAGGGTGGATGACCGGATTGACTGGAGCCACGACCCCTGGTAAGAATGCACAAGATGAACGATGGAGTATGAACGATGAATGAAGGAGAGAGGGAATGACAAGTCAGATCAGATGGGGATTCACGCTGGGCCTTCTCTGGGCCTTGACGATGGTTCACGTTCCGGCGGCGCAGGCGGAGACGGCCCGGTACAATGTGGACCTGGACCATTCTACGGTGGAGTTCCGCGTGGCCCACGTGGTGGTCTCGAAGACCTCCGGACGGTTCATGGACTACAGCGGATTTATCGAGATGGATCCGGAGGCGGGCACGGTCAAGACGATCGAGACGGAGATCAAGACCGCTTCGGTGAACACCAATCATCAGAAGCGGGATGCGCATTTGCGCGGTCCGGACTTTTTCAACGTCGAGAAATATCCCACGATGATCTATAAGCTGAAAAGCTATCGTAAGACCGGCGACGATTATACGGCTGTGGGCGACCTGACACTTCTGGGCGTCACAAAAGAAGTCACTCTGGTGGGCCGCTTCAACGGCGTGGCGAAGGACCCCTGGGGGAATGTCCGCGCCGGGTTCACGGCGGAGGGCAAGCTCAACCGGAAGGACTTCGGGATGACTTGGAACAAGACGTTGGATAGCGGGGGGCTGGTCGTGGGCGATGAGGTCTACATCAAACTCGACATCGAGTGCATCAAGGCCAAGTAATCGGGGACAGGACAAGGCCTGCCGATGTCAGACGGGCCGTCAAGTTGGAGTGAAGGAGGGTGGTACACGTGTTGCGTCATCAAAGACATTTTATCGCGGTTGCATTTTTCTTGTTGTCGGTGAGCGTTGCAGACGCAGGCCTTGTCTGGGGCTTAGACGTGGCGGATGTGATCACGGCGGAATGGACACCGGCCGGCAAACAACTGGCGGCTGAGCGGGCCAAGTTGCCCGCCAAGGACGAGATGGTGCGGGTAACGGCCGGTTGGTTCCTGATGGGCAGCACCAAACAAGTGGACCGCAATGCCTATCTGACGGAGCTCCCGCAGCACCGGGTCTACCTGGACGCCTTCGACATCGACAAGTACGAAGTCACCACCGTGCAGTACCTGCGCTTTGTCCTGGCCACCGACCGGCCGCCCTTGGTGGACTGGCGCTATGACGGGGGCAATTTCCAGGAGAGCATGGCCAGCCATCCGGTCATGCACGTGTCCTGGGAGGATGCCGACGCCTACTGTAAATGGGCGGGCAAGCGGTTGCCGACGGAAGCCGAATGGGAGAAAGCGGCGCGCGGCGAAGACGGCCGGATCTATCCCTGGGGGAACGAGATGGCGGGGTTGACGCGGTCCAACTATGGACGGACCGGGCTGTCGGGGCCGGTGCGGGACCGGCCGGAGCGGCTGATGCTCTATCCGCCGATTATCTCCGTGGACAAGTACGAGAATGCGGTGAGTCCCTATGGGGTCTATCAGATGGCGGGGAACGTGGCGGAGTGGGTGGCGGATTGGTATGACCCGCAGTATTACAAGACGGCGCCGGACCATAATCCGAAGGGTCCTGAAAAGGGGACGCAGCGGGGCTTCCGCGGGGGTGGCTGGATTGACAGTACGCCCAGCGTGCGCGTCGCCCAGCGCAACGGCACCGCGCCCAATACGAAAATGAACTGGCTCGGCTTCCGCTGCGCCAAAGATGTGCCGCAGGAGCAGGGGCACACGGCTCAGCCCCATCAATAAGGAGGCGTTGCTTAGCCGAGTCGTTTCACGACGGCTTATTTCCCCGGGCCGTCCGTCGCGCAGCGGAAGCCGGTGGAATCGTTGCGGTCCAGCGGGTTGCTCTTGACCCTTGTGAAGAGGCGGACCAGCGGAGTCTCGACTGGCCAGCCTGAACTCCGGATGACCTTGTGGATGCCGGTTTCTGGGCCTTTGGGGTTCTGTGCGGGACTCTTTTCATAATAGAGAGGATCGTACCAGTCGGCCACCCATTCCCAGACATTCCCAGCCATGTCGTACACACCGAAGGGACTCTTGCCGGCTTCGTAACTGCCCACGGGCATGAGCGTTTTCTCGCCGA
>JACQCB010000087.1 GCA_016201805.1 Nitrospirota bacterium
GACGCCGCCTTCGATGCCTGTCTCCGTGATCACGAACTCGCCCTGCTGCCGTCGCTCGATTCCCTCCGCGTCCGTCACAACGACGGCCACCGACTTCACCGGATGCCCGGCGAACTTCGCGCAAAAGTGGTCGGTCCATCCGATTGCTCCGACTTGGCCGGCTTGCCCAGCCTGGCCCACGTCGAAGCCGCAGTTTGCCGGTTGCAGCGGCGCAATGGAGACCCCGCGCCCGGCGAGCAACGGCGCCCAGGCACCGTCGGAGCCGAGCTTGGGCCAACTGCCGCCGCCCAGCGCCAGGATCACCGCATCGGCCTTGACCCTACGAGGGCCCTGTGGCGTGGCAAAGCGCAGGGTGCCGTCTTCATCCCAGCCGCACCAGCGGTGACGCACGTGGAACTGCACGCCGGCCTGGCGCAACCGGCGCAGCCAGGCGCGCAACAGAGGCGCAGCCTTGAGGTCGGTGGGGAACACACGTCCGGAGGTGCCCACGAAGGTCTCGATGCCAAGCCCCTTCGCCCAAGCGCGCAGCTCCTCCGGGCCGAACGCAGCCAGCAGCGGGGCGATCTGCGGGCGACGCGTGCCATAGCGAGCGAGAAACGCCTCGGACGGTTCCGCATGCGTGAGATTCAAGCCACCCTTGCCGGCCAGCAGGAACTTGCGACCGACCGAGGCCATGGCATCGTAGAGATCAACGTGCGCCCCGGCGGCACCGGCCGTTTCCGCGGCCATGAGCCCTGCCGGTCCTCCGCCGATAATGGCAATCTTCATGGTTAGTCTATAGAAAGAACGTGAAGCGTATTTCGTATCTCGCTTTCAACCCAAGCAACAGAAAAATGAACGCCGCTTCACGAACGACGAGATACGAGGCGCAGCTTGTTACATCCCGATCGTTTCAATCAGCCGGACGTCTTCAGGCGTGAGGGCCAGCTGTTCGGCCCGGAGGTCTTCGGCCATGTGCTGGGGGTTCGTGGTGCCGGTCAACGGAAGCATCCCGATCTGCATGGCAAACCGAAAGATGACCTGCGCGACTCCGGTTCCCAACCGTTGGGCGATGGCCCGCACGTCCGGCTCGACCAGGACGTCCCGATTGGCGGTCAACAGGGAAAAGCCTTGATAGATGATGTCCTGGGCCAGGCAAATCTCCCGCACCTCCTGGTCCCACCCAAACGCGGCATAGCAGCGGTTTTGCACCACCATGGGCTTCACCGTCGCCTGCGCGCAGAGCTGCGTCAGTTGGTCGGCCGTGACGTTGCTGATGCCGATCATTTTGGCTTTGCCCGATTGATAGAGCCCTTCCATGGCTTCCCACACCTCTCGATCCGCCTCCCCCAAGCCATAACGGGAATAGGGGCCGTGGAGGACATAGGAGTCCACATAGTCCGTGTGCAGATGGGCCAACGAGCTGGCGAAGGACTGTCTGACTTGAGTCGTCAGATCGGCCTTGGCATCGTAGGGGGTGCGGTGGTCCTGGCCGTTGACCGGCGTAAACTTGGTTTGGAGAAACAGAGTCTCCCGCGCGATCCCCTGCTGCGCGAGCGCCAGCAGGGCCTCCCCCACCAGCGCTTCCTGGTAATGGATCAGCTGATTGGCCGTGTCGATGGCCCGGAAACCGGCCGCCACCGCCTGCTGGACAAGCTGCGCCGTCGCCTCTTTTTTCCACGCCGTGCCGTACATGAACGACGGCATCGTCACCTGGTTATAGGCAGTCACGGACATGATGGTTCCTCCCGGGCCTATGACTTACCCGTTGTCCCTGCCCCCTGTCCAGTCACCGGCGAGAAACCCATGCCGGTTCCGCATCATTGCGTCACGGGCCCATTCGTGGTACAGTGCATCTCGATCGCGTAAGACCTCTTGTGTTCGGGGGCGGCAGTCTCCCGGAAACCAGGAAGTTTGACGCGATTTTTTATTCCCAGCTGTCGTAGCACGCACCGCCGAGTCGGCGCCGAAAGCGCCACCGTTTTTCACTCGCATTGCAACCCAACACAGCCGCAGGAATCGTTCCGTACAACTCTCAAGAGGTGCATCGTTGTTTCACGAATCCTGGTCATCGGTCCGAACCCTCCTCCGCGACGCCGCGGGGAGTCTCTATCACATCGCCATCGTCGCCCTGAGCGCAGGCATTGCGCTCTTGCTCCCGGCGGGGGCCAAACAGTTCCTGTCGTTCTGGTCCCGCGTGGAGCATGACAAGTTCTCGCTCATCGCCGTGGAAATGACGGCGGCGGTCGTGCTGATCGTCGGCCTCAACTACATCCATCGCAGCATCCGGGACCGGGCCCTCGCTTCGGCGGCGGCCGGAGCCGGCCTCGTCTCCTTTTTCCCCAAGCGCACGCGCGCGGCCCACCAGCGCATCAAGACGCTCAAGGACGAACAGGGCACAGGCCGCACCATCATGGTGATGGGGTCCAGCGGCTACAGCACCTTCGTGGATCAGGTGGGCGACCTGTCGTCGGTCCTCGACAAGTGCCTCGGCGCAAAGATCATGCTGGTGAACCCCTACAGCCGGGAAGCCAGCCGGCGCCTGCAGGCCATCGCCCATCCCGGGTACACGCTGGCCGCCTTTCGGGAAGAAGTCCGGCAGAGCATCGCGCTGCTCAAGCGGCTGAACGCCATGGGGAAAGCCGTCAAACTCAAGCTCTATTCGGACCCCCCGTTGATCAAAATGGTGATTCTTGGGGATTACCTCTGGCTCCAGCATTACCATGCCGATCTGGACGTGCAGACCATGCCGGAGTATGTCCTGCGGCACAACCGCAAGGACCACGGCCTCTACACCCTCTACTCCCACTATTTCGTGCAGCGGTGGAAGAGCGTCGAGATTCCGGAATACGATCTCGACACGGACGAACTGGTCTATCGCAACGGCAGCGGCCAGGAGATCCGGAGGGAGCGGTTTGCGATCGAAGCTGCGCCGGAGGAAGCGGAAGCCTTGACGGAGTCGCTCGACCTCACCAACGAACCGGCCCACATCGGCTGAACCATAGCCTCGCGCGAGCGTGGAAGCCGATATCGCCCCAGCGCGCGCCGCACGGTGAAGATTTCACAGTTTGCCCCCGAGGCCGGCACGTACGGTCAGCTGTTGGAGTAGTCGGATTCCAGCGGCGGGATGCGGCGAAAATCCACCGACGATCGTCAGCCCCCGCCTGGTCCAGAAAAGACTTGCCCCGGCTCCGTCATTGCCGCAGGCTAAGAATCCCGTGGCTTCGACGGAGGGTGCCGGCATCCCATGAGCAAGCCCAGGACGCCAGCTTCGAAGAAGACGCTCCTCGCCGGCGCGATCGGCAACGTGCTCGAATGGTACGACTTCGCCCTCTACGGCTACTTCGCGCC
>JACQCB010000094.1 GCA_016201805.1 Nitrospirota bacterium
ATCTCGCCCACAACGACTACTATCACCTCATTCTCCTGGCCGCCAACAAGACCGGGTATCAGAATCTGATCAAGCTGGTCAGCAAGGCCTATCTGGAAGGTTTCTACTACAAGCCACGGATGGACAAGGAGCTGCTGGCGCAACATCATGAAGGACTCATCGCCCTCTCCGGCTGCTTGAGCGGGGAGGTGTCCTACCTCATCGGGCAGAAAGACCTGGAGGGAGCCGCCAAGGCTGCGGGGGAATACCAGGAGATCTTCGGAAAAGGCCGCTACTATCTGGAAATCCAGGCCAACGGATTGGAGCACCAGCGCATCGCCAATCGCGGGCTAGTTGAGATCCACAAGAAGCTGGACATCCCCCTGGCCGGCACCAACGACTGCCACTATCTCAAGAAGGAAGATGTCCGCCCCCACGACGTCATGCTCTGCCTCCAGACCGGCAAGACGATCAACGAGCCCAACCGGCTCAAGTTCGACACGGACCAGCTCTACGTCAAGTCCACGGATGAAATGACGGCGGAATTTGCCGAACTGCCCGACGCGATTCGCAATACGTGCCGGATCGCCGACGAATGCGACCTCGACCTGACGTTGAACAAACCCTACCTGCCCGAATACCGCGTACCCGACGGCTTCACGAGGGAAACCTATTTGGAACAGCTGGCCGTGAAAGGGTTGGCCGATCGGCTACGCGAGCGGCCCAGCACCCTCCTGCCGGAGTCCTACGAACTGCGCTTGCGTGAAGAACTCTACGTCATCACCGCGATGGGGTTTGCCGGCTACTTCCTGATCGTCTGGGACATCATCAAGTTTGCCCGCTCCCGGGGCATCCCGGTCGGGCCGGGCCGCGGGTCCGCCGCCGGCAGCCTGGTGGCCTATGCCCTCCGCATCACCGATCTGGACCCGCTCGTCTATGGCCTGTTGTTCGAGCGCTTCCTGAACAAGGAACGGATTTCCCTCCCGGACATCGACATGGACTTCTGCATGGACCGCCGCGGCGAGGTGATCAACTACGTCATCGACAAGTACGGATCGGACCACGTCTGCCAGATCATTACGTTTGGAACGCTCGGCGCGAAGGCCGCGATCCGTGACGTCGGGCGTGTGATGGAGATCCCCTATGCGGAAGTGGATCGCGTCGCCAAGTTGGTGCCCAATGACCTGAAAATGACCCTGGAAAAAGCCCTGCTCCAGGAACCCCGCCTGAAAGAACTGACCGAGACCGACCCCAAGATCGCCGAGCTGATGACGATCGCCCGCTCCCTCGAGGGGCTGGCCAGACACGCCTCCACCCACGCGGCCGGCGTGGTGATCTCCCAGCAGCCGCTCACCGACCATGTCCCCCTCTACAAAGGCGCCAACGACGAAATCGTCACCCAATATTCCATGGGGGACGTGGAAAAAGTCGGGCTCGTCAAATTCGACTTTTTGGGTCTCAAGACCCTGACGATGATCCACTATGCGGTGAATTTGATCACTGCCCGCAAAGGGACGCAGGCCCCGCTCGACATCGAACGGATTCCGTTGGACGATCCGGCCACCTATGCGTTGCTGGCCTCGGGCCACACCACCGGGGTGTTCCAGTTGGAAAGCTCCGGCATGCGGGACCTCCTCACCGGCTTCAAACCGGACCGATTCGAGGACATCATCGCGATCATCGCCCTCTACCGCCCCGGCCCCATGGACCTGATCCCGGACTTCATCAAACGTAAGCAAGGCAAGATCCCGATCGCCTACGAGGTCCCGGAACTGGAGCCCATCCTGAAGGAGACCTATGGGGTCATCGTCTATCAGGAACAGGTCATGGCGATCGCCAACAAGATCGCCGGCTTCTCCCTCGGGCAAGCCGACATCCTGCGGCGCGCCATGGGGAAGAAGAAACCGGAGGGATTTGAAACACTCCGGACCCAGTTCCTGGCGGGCGCGAAGCAGCGCAAGATTTCCGACAAGAAGGCCGAGAAGCTCTTCGAACTGATCCAAAAGTTTGCCGGCTACGGGTTCAACAAGTCCCACGCCGCCGCCTATGCCGTCGTCACTTACCAGACCGCCTACCTGAAGGCCACCCACCAGACCGAGTTCATGGCGGCCTTACTCACGAGCGAAATGGGCAACGCCGATAAGATGGTCGGCAATTTCGCGGAATGCCGCGAGTTGGGCATCCACGTGCTCCCGCCGGATGTCAACGAAAGTCAGAAAGACTTTACCGTCGTGGAAGGCGGCATTCGGTTCGGCCTGGCCGCGATCAAGAACGTGGGTGAAGGGGCCGTGGAATCCATCATCGCGACGCGGAACGAGGACGGACGCTTCCGCTCCTTCTCGAATTTCTGCCGCCGCATCGATCCGCACAAGGTCAACAAACGCGTCTTGGAAGGGCTGATCAAGGCCGGCGCCTTCGACAGCACCGGCGCCCGCCGCGCCCAGCTCATGGCCGTCTTGGACCACGCCATGGAGGAATCGGCCGCGGCCCAGCGGGAACGGGCCTACGGTCAGACCAACATCTTTGGGGCAACGGAAGGCAATGACGACGAGGGGGCGGCCGGAGGCATCCTGATCGACCCCCCCCTGCCCGACATCCCGGAATGGGACCAAGGCCAGATGCTGAAGTACGAACGGGAACTCACCGGGTTCTACATCACGGCGCACCCGCTCGCCCGCTTTGCCTCCGCCATCCAAAAATTCTCCACCACCACTTCGGCGCATCTCTCCGACATCGGCGACGGCAAAGAGGTGAAGCTCTGCGGCATCGTCGCCACGGTCAAAACGATGACCACGAAGAAGGGCGACCGCATGGCCTACGTACAACTGGAAGACCAGCACGGCCTGGTGGAATTCATCGCCTTTCCAGACCTCTACCGCACCGCCGGCGCCCTCCTCGCTCCCGACAGCGTGATCCAGCTCACCGGAACCGTGGACCGCGCCGAGAAAGGCACGAGACTGAAGGGCACCCGTGTGGAACTCCTGGCCTCGCTCCAGGCCCACTCCGTGGCCAAGGTCAACCTGCGCGTCGGCGACACACCGGAAACCCCATCGCGCATGGGACGGCTGCACGAAGTGCTCCGCCGACATCCGGGACCGACAGGGGTCTACTTCACTTTCTGTCTCACCACCGGCCTGGAGGCCGACACGGCTCCGCTCCCCGCTCTCACCGTACTGCCGAGCGAGCTGTTCGTGGCGGAAGTAGAAGAAGTGCTTGGCAAGGGCGCCGTCGCCTTGCTATAAAAGCATTGAGGATAGCGCGAGGGACGATGAAAGATTACCTGGATTTTGAAAAACCGATCCGCGAGATCGAAGACCGCATTGAAAAACTGGCGGGCTCCGGGTCTTCCCGTTCCTCGGTGCAGGAGGAGATTCGCAAGCTCAAGACCCGCTTGGCTCAAGTGGAAACCGAGCTCTACGCGAAGCTGACGCCCTGGCAGCGGACCCAGATCGCCAGACATGTCCAACGGCCGTCGGTGCTGGACTATGTCCAGGCCATCTGCCGCGATTTCATCGAACTGCACGGCGACCGGGCCTTTGCCGATGATCGCGCCATCGTGGGGGGGTTCGCTCGGCTCAACGACCGGTCGGTCCTGGTGCTCGGCCACCAGAAAGGCAAAACGCTCAAGGAACGGGTGCAGCGGAATTTCGGTATGCCCAACCCGGAAGGCTACCGGAAGGCGTTGCGCCTGATGCGGCTGGCCGAAAAATTCAAGCGCCCGATTCTGACGTTCATCGACACGCCGGGCGCCTATCCCGGCATCGGTGCCGAGGAACGCGGGCAAGCCGAGGCCATCGCCCGCAACCTCCTCGTCATGTCGCAGTTGCGGGTGCCCATCATTTCCGTGGTGATCGGGGAAGGCGGCAGCGGGGGCGCCCTCGCCTTGGGGGTCGCCAACCGGGTGCTCATGCTGGAACACGCGATCTACTCGGTCATCTCACCCGAAGGCTGCGCCGCAATTTTATGGGATGATCCCGCCAAGGCGCCCGATGCGGCGGCGGCGTTGAAGATGACGGCAAGCGATTTACTGGAACTGGGCGTGATCGACGAGGTCATTCCGGAGCCGGTGGGCGGCGCGCACCGGGACCCGCACGTCATGGCCGAGCGCCTGACCAAAGTCCTCTCCTCTCACCTTACCCAGCTCGAAGAACTGTCGGAGCAAGCGCTCGTGGACACGCGCAACGAAAAATACCGTAAGATGGGAGTCATCGCCGAACCCGCCCCACCCGCCTCCTGACCGTCCTTCCGCTTCCGCACTGCCAGCAGCTACGCTGTCCGACTCCACGCTCTACACTTCCGCGCAGAACAGCGTCCCCGTTAGCGGGAGACGGATAAGCCGTGCGATGCGACGGGAACAGGGGCGCCCAGCAGCCGTTCGATGGCGTGGAGCTGGCCCCTCTCTTCCGGAGTGACGAAACTGGAGGCCCGGCCCGTGGCCAGCATCCGCGCCGTCCGGCCGATTCGGTGGACATAGTCTTCCGGGCTGCTCGGCAGGTCGTAGTTGATCACATGGGCGATGTCGTTCACGTGGATGCCCCGCGCCATGATATCCGTCGCCACCAACACCTGATACTTCCCTCGCTTGAATCCTTCGAGCGCTTCCCGCCGCTGCCCCATCGTTCGATCCCCGTGCAGCACCCCCACCTTCAGACCGTCGTCCTGCAGGAGTTTGCCCAACCGGTCCGCGCGAGATTTGGTCCGCGTAAAGACCAGCGTGGGGCCCGCTTCTTGTTTGAGCAACTTGAGCAACAAGATGGTTTTCTGCTCGCGGCTGGTGTGGAACAGATGCTGTTCGGCGCGGGCCGACACCGTCCCGACGGGAACGATTTCGATCCGCACCGGGTGCTTGAGACAGACCTTCGCCAGCGACGCGACGTCGCTCGGCATGGTGGCGGAGAACACCATGGTCTGGCGCTCTTCCGGCAAGGCATCCAGAATCTGGTTGATTTGCGGCGCAAAGCCCATGTCCAGAAGCCGATCCGCCTCGTCCAGTACGAAGAACTCCATGGCCAGCAAATTGATCGTCCCTCTCCACATATGATCCAAGACGCGGCCCGGCGTGGCGACCAGCACATCCGGATGCTGTCGCAGCGCACGTTCCTGCTGCGCCATGTCGGCGCCCCCCACGATGAGGGTCCCTTCCACGGATCGCTGGCGGCCGAGCAACTCGATAGTCTTTTGGATCTGCGCGGCCAGTTCACGGGTCGGCGCCAGAATCAACGCGCGCGTGCCCTGCCCTCCGGCCAATCGCTCGACCAGAGGAACGACGAAGGCGGCGGTCTTGCCGGTGCCGGTCTGCGCACACCCGATGATGTCCCGCCCCTCGAGGGCCGGCGGAAGCGCCTTGCGCTGGATGGGAGTCGGCTCGCCATACCCCGCCTTGGCCAAGTCGCGGAGCATGGCCGCGGACAGACCAAGGCCTTCAAATGACACTGCAGTTGTCGTTGTCACAGTTCTATCCTTTGAGTTGGGGGCAGCTGAGAATCGAAACGGGGCAGCAAGCGGAAAGTTCCCGAAGGAGAGCGGCTCGGACAGGTCACTTCAGCTAGATGCAATCTCAGGCATACCCAATGACGGTCCGGCATCTGGTGATACGCCCCTGCGTACCTGATCGCGCCGCCACGGACCGCATAAGGCGACGCCTGAGTCAAACTATATCGCAAAAACCCTTAATCGTCAAGCGGGCATCATGGATTTTGCCACATCGCGCCGTCCATCGTCGGATGGGCCTGGTGGGTCAGCTTGATCGTATCCCCGTCCTTCACCGTGGAGTCCAGCGCCCCCACCTTCCTATTGATCGCAATCAACAGCTCGCCTTTATTGAGAAACGGCAACAGGGCCGCCAACTTGTCCTGATTGGCTTCCAAAAGCCGCTTGACGGTCGTCGGCCCGACGACCTCGCACTGTACCTCGCTATCTTCCACCGCCTGACGCAACGTTTCCCCGAATACCAACACTGTGACCATCGTCGTCTCTCCTTGGGTAATGGGCGATAGGCTATGGGCTATAGGTCACCCGCAAGTTCATCCCTATGGCCCTTATAGCCTATTGCCTATCGCCCAGCCTATGGCAGCGGAGGCAATCCTGCCGTTTGGGATGCCGCTCGGTCAAGGGCCGGCTCTGTCCTGCCGCATGGCAAGTCGAGCAGAGTTTTTCCGATGTAACAGACCGATGTTCAGGACTGTCCGGAATCGGCGGATTGCGGTCCCTCGGCGAGGGCAACAGCGATACCAGCACGATGACCAGCACCACGGCAAGGAGAAACGCCCAATCAACCCGCCTCATCCTCATGGCTGCACCGACGGATGGTCTGATGAATCAGACATCGTTTGGTAGGCTTCGTGGAGCACCTCCGCCAGGTGCTTCACCTTCGTCTCTCCCCGCAGACCGTTGTGAAGCTGGATCATACAGGCCGGACAGCTTGTCGCCACCACCGTCGCCCCGCTTTCTCGAATGGCCCGTTCCTTACGTCCGAAAATCTTCTGCGACGTCTCGTAGTCCTTGAGGAGATAGGTGCCGGCGCCCCCCGCGCAACGGTCGGCATCCTGCATCTCGACCAGCTCGACCCTCGGCAGTCCGGCCAAGACCTGACGCGGTTGTTTGGTCACACCCGCCGCACGTAAATGGCAGGACGAGTGGTACGTGACCTTCTGCTTGGAGTAACCCGCTCGCTGCTCCAAGATCGGCCCGGTCTTCGACTCCGCGACGAATTCGGCAATGTGCTTCACCTTGGCGGCCAGTTGCTCCGCCGCCACTCGCTCAGGCCCCGTTTCAAAGAGCTGCGGATAATCCTTGAGCATCAACGTACAAGACGCGCAACCGGTAACCACCGTCTCATAAGGCAGCAGGGAAGCCAGGTTGAACCGCGCGCCCTCACGGGCCAGCTCGACATGGCCATAGGTTTGGATCGGTGTCCCAGAACAGCGTTGCGGCGGCAGAGCCGGTTCGACCCCGTGCCGGCGCAGGACGGCGATCACCGCATCGCCCACCCCATCGTCCAAATAGTTCGCGGCACAGCCGTGGAAGTAGGCCACCCTAGACCGCTTGCCATCCGTTGCGTCCCGGGTCAATGCCGGATAGCGGTCCCGCAGATGGCGCGGGGCCAATCGCGGGAGCAACAAGTCACGTGGGATACGGGCCGTGTCGGCGATGCGCCGCATGAAGGGCCTCGTGAGCCGTTCCAGCCAGGCCCGGACCACTGGACGATCCCACAGCCCCTGCGTCAGCGCCGCGGCTTTGAGCAAGGGCTCAAACAATCGAGGCCGCGCATGGAGCACAAAGAACAGCCCCGCCGCACGGTTCGGTTGCTCGGCGCGGCGTTTGAGGATCAGGTCCGACACATCCACCCCGGCCGGACAAATGGTGCGGCACGACTTGCAATTCAGGCAGGCCTCCACCACCCGCTTGGAGTTGAGATAGCTGTAGTCCTTGGCCGTGACGATCTCGAACCAGCCTCGGGAACTCATGTCCTCGGACTGGAAGACATCGTAGACAGGACATACCGAGTTGCACTTGGCGCAAGTCGCACAGGATTTTGACAGCCTGGTGTAATCGATGTGTGCGGTGAAAGGCACGTCGCCGATCTTGACCCCGGGGTTTAAGACTCCCTGGGGATCCAGGCTCCGCTTGACCTGCACGAACAGGCCGTAGAGATCTTCCCCGAACATGCGCCGGACGAACTCGGCACGCACCCGCCCATCTCCGTGTTCCCCGCAAATCGAGCCGCCGAACCGGTCGAGGACGGTCTGGTGAATTTCCCGATAGCCCTCGACCATCCGGGCAAAGTCGTCCTTATCGTTGACATCCAACAGGGGCACGATATGCGCGTTCCCGTTTCCGATATGGCCGAAGATCGCCACCGGGACCTGCTGCCCGTTGAAAAATTCTTCCAGGTAACGGATCAATTCGCCGATTCGCTCGGCCCGCACCACGACGTCATCGACATAATTGACCGGCTTCTTCTTGGAGTCATAGCGATAGAGCGTGGGATAGAGCGCTTTGCGCGCCCTCCACAACTGATCCCGCTGCTCTTGCTCATAGGCGATCACAGGCTCGCTGGACAGCCGATATCGCCGACAAACTGCTGCCAGGCGTTCCGTCTGGGCTCTGAGGCCGCACAACCCGTCATCGTCGAACTCAGCCAGGAGCGTGGCTGCCGCATCGGCTGGAATGCCGTGCTTGTCCCGCCCGATCAGGTTCAGGGTATTGCGGTCCATCACTTCCAACGCGCTCGGCGACAAGGCCAACAGATGAGGCACCGCATCGCCGACTTCCTCCAGCGAGCGAAAATGAATCAGCGCCGTCGCACTCACTTTCGGACGATCCACCAGGCGAAGAGTCGCTTCGCTCATGATGCCGAGGGTCCCCTCGCTGCCGACGAAGAGCTTGGGCAGGTCGAGCAGGCCTTGGTCGAGGCCATCGACCAGGCCAAACAAGTTATAGCCACAACTGCTCTTGCTCACGGTCGGACGCTTCTCCCGGATGGTGTTGCGATGGGCCTGAACAAGATACAGGACCTGTCTGATCGACGGATGCGAGGCCAGTATCTCGGCGGTTGCGGAATCGGAGAGGCTGGAGGAACGAGCCTCCAGCCATCCGGACGAGAGACAGACCCGCAAAGCCCGCACATTGTCCTTGACCGAACCATAACGCAGCGTGTGGGGGCCGGATGAATTGTTGGCCAGCATGCCGCCCAGCTTGCACATGTCCCCGCTGGAAGGGTCCGGACCGAACAGGAGCCCATGGGAAGCCAGGCGCCGGTTCAATTCCGCGAAGACCATCCCCGGCTGAACTCGTACCCACTTCTCTTCCCGGTTCAACTCCAGGATGCGGTTCATGCGCGAGACATCCACGATGATGCCGGAACCAATCGCCGATCCGGTCAGGTTGGTGCCAGCCGCCCTTGGGGTCAGAGGCACTCCGTTCCGGACCGCATAGGTCAGGACGGTTTCGATGTCGGCCTCCGACTCCGCCAGCACAATCGCCTGGGGTGTCATTGTGTAGATACTGGCGTCCACGGCGTAGGCGGTCAGGCTGGGAAAATCGTCGAGGACTTTCGCGGGACCGAGCGCACGGCGCAAGTCCGCCGCCACGCTGCGCTTCTTCTCAGGCAGGAGCAGTTCCATCCACCGACCTTTTGGCACGGCTCGGGGTTATTCTACGAGGCAGCGGAAGCGGAGAACAAGGACCGGCGGTACAGCCGACAGGGACAAGGTGCGCGACGGAGTCACGCGTGATGCGCTGGTTCAGGTACAAACGAATCTGGAAGGTCGTCCTGGGCCGAAGACTCGTTCTCTCCGACGACCATCGGGTCCTCTCCGACCGGCAACATGGCCTGTTCCGCCTCGCCCAACTCTTTGAACTCACGCAAGGGAGGCAGCGCCGACAAGTCCCGCAAGCCGAAGTGCTGGAGGAAGGACTTGGTCGTGCCGTACATGATCGGCCGTCCCGGCTCTTCCTTCCGTCCCACCATCCGGACGAGTTTGCGCTCCAACAGTGTCCGGATGACGCCGGACGTCTCCACACCCCGGATCTGCTCGATCTCGGCGCGGACGATCGGTTGCTTGTAGGCAATGATGGCCAGCGATTCCAGCGCAGAGCGAGACAGTTTCGGTGCCGGCTTCGTCTTCTCCAATCGCTTGATCCAGGGGCCATAGTCCGGCCTGGTCACCAGCTGAAAGCCGCCGGCCACATCGACGATCTGCAGGCCGCGTCCCGCTCGTTCATAGTCCTCTTGCAACTGACGGAGCGCCTGCCTCACTTCCGCTTTCGGCACCCCTTCCAGAACCGAGGCCAACCGATCCACCGCGACCGGCCCGTGGGAGACGAACAAGAGGGATTCCAGAATCGCCTTCAACTCCCGTTCTTCCAACGCTGCGCTCTCTTCTGCCCCGGCTGCCTCGGCTCCGCTTGAGCCGGTGCGTTCCTCTACCTGACTGTCCTCTGCCATCCCCTCGAACAACATGGTGCCGGACAGAGGCTCCTGGCTCTCCACGTCCCCATGTGGCGTCTCAGTGACTTCGCTCATAGACCCTCCTCGAGGGGTTCCTCGGCCCCGGTCAGTTCTTCCCCAACCATCGGCTCTTCTCCAAGCATCGGCGTAAAGGCCCGCATGACCAAGATCGGGCCGAAGGTTTCCGTCTGAAAAACGCGGACCAGCGCGAGCCGGATCAGTTCCAATAAGGCCAAGAACGTCACGATAATGAACAGGCGGTGGTTCTGTTCTGCAAAGAGCGACACAAACGTCACGGATTCTTTCCCTTCCAGCGTTTCAAGTACCGCGTTCATTCGATCCTTCACCGTGAAGTTTTCAGGGACGATCTCCAGGAGACGCTTGTCCGGAGTTCTAACCAGCACCTCGTGCAATGCATCGACCAGGTCGAAGAGCGTCAGGTCTTCCAGCAACATCTCGCTGGACTTGACCGGAGTGAGCGGCGCCTGTTCCCGAGCGAACACGTCGCGCCAGAGGCGTTCCCGGTTGTCGAGTTGTCCTGCCGCTTCCTTGTATTGTTTGTACTCCAACAACCGCCGAATCAACTCTTCCCGAGGATCCGGCCCATCGTCCTCATCCGACGCCGTCTCGTCGGCCGGCAACAACATCCGCGACTTGATCTGTACCAGCGTGGCAGCCATGACGAGGAATTCGCCCGCGACGGCAAGATTCAGCGCCTTCATGAGGCTTAGGTATTCAAGATATTGCTGCGTAATCAACGCAATAGGGATGTCGTAAATATTGATTTCGCTCTTCTTGATCAGGTGTAAGAGGAGGTCCAGAGGCCCCTCGAATTGCTCGAGCTTGACTTGATAGGAAATCTCAAGCTGTTCCATCCCCACCCTCCCATTACGCTAGGAAACTTTTACACCTATACTATTTCATGTGGATAAAATCAAGCAAAATTCTATATATAGTGGTTCTAAGAAGGTATGTCCTACCCGCGCCGAAGGACAAAAACGAACAAAAGAGTGAATGCAAAGAGCGCGGCGGCAATAATGTAGAGCACCCGAGGATCCTGGAGGCTGCCTGGGTTAGGAGGCGCCCCGCTGATCTTGGCGCGAGTAAACCGAGGCTCAGTGTTGAAGAAAGCCTTCGAGAAGTCATCCAACCCTTTAAATTCTGAGTCGGAAAAATTCGCCTCGCCGCGAAAGGTCACGCGACGGAAATAGGCATCCCGCTCGAAAACCGTGAACATGAAGAACGCTTCCCGCTCGAAGAGCGCTTCTGAAAAATCCAGCGTGCCGCCGAAACGGCTCCCCGAAAAACCGGTCCCCATCTTGAAGTACGTCTGGGCAAAGCCGGTCTCCTGCTCAAACGAGACCTGGATGAATTCAGCCAGCCCGTTGAATCCGGCCCGGTGAAAAGTCACGGGCCCGAGAAAACGCGCCTTGTGAAAACGCGTATGGATGCCGAACGCCGTTTTCTCGAAATGGACCGCTTGTGCGAACAAGGCTCCGACGAAGAATCCCTCGTTCAGAAAAATGGCCTGAGAAAAGTCCACCGGACCGGCAAACACCGTCTGCGAGAAATCCACCGCACGTTCGAACGTGGTTCCCGCCATCGTGACGGGTCCGTTCATGATCACGAGCCCATCTTTGATCCTGTTGCCGACCATGCCCCGCATCACGGAGTCCCGGATGGACATCGGCCCGGCGACAACCCGAATGTCCTGTGCCCCCTGTCTTCGAATCGCCTCCTGGACCGATGGCGGCAGATTCGGAACGGTCTCGACTCTCTGCACGGGCAGTTGATCCAGCAAGAAGTCCCCCGTCACCACGACTCCGACCAAGTCTACGCCCCGTCCCTCTTGCAAGGCTGCAAGCAGATCCAGCGCCGACACCCCCTGAGCTTCACGCTCCTGATCACTGCATCCCTTGCCCAAGTGCAAGGTGAACGGGACTCCGGCACCGGCCGGGGCTCGTTCAACTGAACACCCAGCCAGGACCGGCCCCACCGGCACCAGTGCGAACACAGCGCAGAGGAACAATGCGGTTATCATCGTGAGGAGTAACGGATTGTGAGGACAGTGGGCGCGGCACTTCATGGCAGGAGGTTATACGAAACGCCGGCTACGAAAAGCAAGATACGATGATACCTGCTTTACAAGCGCCTCGATTCTTTTTAGAATTCGCACCTCACCTTCAATCGACAAGGTGCCTTGATGCCCCATGGTCGCTCCGCTTGCAACCGCGCGGTTTTTCTCCTGACCGTTTTCTTGTTCACCGGTCTGTTCTTGTTTCACGCCGGCAAGGCGACGGCAGAGCGGGCGGTGGAGTTGCCGGTGCTGGCTGCTATCAATGCCAACAACCGCGGCGTCTTCGAGATCCTCTTGATCTGGTGGGATCGGAAAGCGGAGCCGGACCCGGTGGCGCTCCAATGGTATCACGCGGGAGTCAAACTCGGCGACACCCATTTAGGGGCGATGACAAGGGCCTTCCGCTACGCCGTGGAACGAACCCCCGCAATCCACCACAGGGGAACGGTGTCGGTCCGCGGAGTTGCCTATATGCCGACCAGTTCCGATG
>JACQCB010000095.1 GCA_016201805.1 Nitrospirota bacterium
ACGAAGAGAAAGGGACGCTGGAGGACGTCTATGAGCCCTTTCTCATCCAATCCGGCTATCTAGAACGGACCGCCAGGGGCCGCCAAGCCACCAGAATTTCATTCGAACACTTTGGAAAACCAAAAGATTTGCTGCTTTAGCCAAGAAGCCATCAGCAGTCAGCCATCGGCTTTCAGATAAAGGCCTTCGGCAAAGAAGCTCTTCGCTGATGGCTGATAGCTGAGAACCCTCCTCCATCATTCAAATCCTGTTGATAAACCTTGCAAAGCCCGCTTGCTTCCTGTAGTATTTTCTGTCTCGCTGTGAGGGAGACCTGTGTCCGGGTCATCTTGAGGCACGCATGGGAAATCAGAAGGACATTCAGCACTATCGCAAGGAGATCGATCGGATCGACGATGAGATCCTGCGTCTGCTGAACGAACGCTCAAAGAGCGTCATTGAAATCGGAAAATTGAAGAAGGAATCGGACGCCGAGGCGAATTTGCACACGCCCGGCCGGGAAGCGGCCATTGTGAACCGGCTGACGGGCCAGAACACGGGGCCCTTCCCGAACGACGCGATCCGGTCCGTGTACCGCGAGATCATGTCCGCCTCGCTCTCGCTCGAAGGCCCGCAGAAGGTCGCCTACTTCGGACCGGCAGCCACCTTCACGCACCTGGCCTCCATCAAGAAGTTCGGGACCTCCGCCCAGTACGTCCCGGTCAACAGCATCAAGGACGTCTTCGATGAAGTGGAGCGCGGGCACGCCAACTTCGGCGTGGTGCCGATCGAGAATTCGACCGAGGGCGTCGTCAACTACACCCTCGACATGTTTATCGATTCCAACCTGCTCATCTACGGCGAGGTGCTCCTGGAAGTCTCCCATTACCTCCTCTCAAAGACCGGGCGGTTGGAGGACATCAAGACCATCTATTCACACCCGCAGCCCATCGCGCAGTGCCGGCACTGGCTGGAGACCAACTTGCCGCTGATCCCGGTGTCGGAAATGACCAGCACGGCCCGGGCGGCTGAACTGTGCGCCGACGATCCTACGGCGGCGGCCATCGCCTCCGAACTGGCTGCGCAGCTCTATGGGTTGAAAATCATCAAGGCCAGGATCGAGGACAACATCAACAACTTCACGCGGTTCCTGATCCTGTCGAAGAAAGCGCCGGAGCGCACCGGCAAGGACAAGACCTCCGTGATGCTGTCCGTGAAGGACAAAGTCGGCGCGCTCTACGATCTGCTGCGCCCCTTCGCCTCCCACGGGCTCAACATGACCAAGATCGAGTCTCGTCCGTCCAGACGCAAGGCCTGGGAGTACCTCTTTTTCGTGGACCTCGAAGGCCATGCCGAGGAAGAGCCGCTCAAAAAGGCGCTGGAAGAAGTGAAGGGCCGCTGCCTCTTCATGAAAATTTTAGGGTCCTACCCGGCCCACTCGTAATCTTATGCCGCTGAAAGTACATCCTGACATCGCGTCGTTGGTTCCCTACCTCCCGGGCAAACCGATCGAGGAGTTGGAACGGGAACTGGGCATCCCCCGCGCCATCAAACTGGCGTCCAACGAGAACCCGCTCGGCCCCTCGCCGAAGGCCCTGGCCGTGCTGACGGAAGTCACCGGAACGTTGAATCGGTACCCGGACGGAGGCGCGCACCGCCTCCGCCGCGCGCTGGCCGATCGCTACAAGGTGACGCCGGACCAAGTCATCCTGGGCAACGGCTCCGACGAGATCATCGGTCTGCTCGTCCGCACCTTTCTGTCCCCCGGCGACGAAGCGGTCATGGCGGATCAGACCTTCGTGATCTACAAGATGGAAGTTACCGCCGCCCACGGCGTCCCGGTGATCGTGCCCCTGCAGGCGGGACGCCATGATTTGCCGGCCATGGCGAAGGCCGTGACCCCGAAGACCAGGCTGCTGTTCGTCTGCAATCCGAACAATCCGACCGGCACCATGGTCGCCGCCGAGGACGTCGCCGCACTGATGGCACAAGTGCCGGACCATGTCGTCGTGGTCTTCGACGAGGCTTATTACGAATACGTCGTCAGCCGGGACTTCCCCGACAGCCTCGGCTACGTCAAGCAAAACCGGAACGCCATCGTGCTGCGCACCTTTTCCAAGATTTATGGCCTGGCGGGCTTGCGCATCGGCTATGGCCTGACGACGCCGGAGATCACCGGCTATCTGAATCGAGTCCGTCCGCCGTTCAACGCCAACAGCCTAGCCCAACGGGCCGCGCTCGCGGCGCTGGGAGACGAAGAGCACGTCGCCCGGAGCCGGGCCCTGAATCAGGCCGAAATGTCGCGTGTCCGCACGGAACTCGGCTCGCTCGGCTTCCAGCCTCTCCCCAGCGAAGCCAACTTTCTGTATTTCGACGTCGGACGGAGCGGCCGGGAGATCTTCGAGGCCCTGCTCCGCGAAGGCGTCATTGTCCGCCACATCGAAGGCCGCATGTTGCGGGTCACCATCGGCCTGCCGGAAGAAAACACCCGCTTTCTGCAGGCGCTGAAGGATGTCCTTCAGCGAGGATAAGTCGAAGGAAGAAGGAAAAGGACACCATGATTATCGTCTTGAAACCAGAAGCCACCGAGCGCCAGATCGATACCCTGTTGGACCGGCTCCGCGAACTCGGGTTGAAATCCCATATCTCGCACGGCGAAGAGCGCACGATCATCGGCATCATCGGCGATGATCGGATTCTTCAGAGCCAGCCGCTGACCGCCTTCCCGGGAGTGGAAAGCGTCACCCCCATCCTGGCGCCCTGGAAGCTGGTCAGCCGCGAGTTCAAGAAAGACAACACGGTCATCGACGTGAACGGCGTCAAGATCGGGGGCAAGAAAATCATCGTCATGGCGGGGCCCTGCGCGGTGGAAAAGCTGGAGCTGACCGTCGGGATCGCCCACGAGGTCAAGGCGGGCGGAGGCAGCATCTTGCGGGGCGGCGCCTACAAGCCCCGCACGTCGCCCTATGCCTTTCAGGGCGTCGGCCGGGAAGGGTTGGACTATCTGCTGGAAGCCAAGAAGCAAACGGGGCTCCCGGTGGTGAGCGAGATTCTGGATACGCGCGACATCGAACTGTTCCTCCAGAAGGCGGACATCATTCAGATCGGCGCGCGCAACATGCAGAACTTCGAACTGCTCAAGGAGGTCGGCTCCTACGACAAGCCGGTCCTTCTCAAGCGGGGGCTGTCCGCGACCATCAAGGAATTCCTCCTCTCCGCCGAGTACATCATGTCCCGGGGAAACCGGAACGTGATGCTCTGCGAGCGCGGCATCCGGACTTTCGAAACGCAATACCGCAACACGTTGGACCTGGCGGCCATCCCGTCCCTCAAAGAGCTCTCCCACTTGCCGGTCATCGTGGACCCCAGCCACGCCACCGGCAAATGGAATCTGGTCGCGCCGATGTCCAAAGCCGCCGTCGCGGCCGGCGCCGACGGCTTGTTGATCGAGGTCCATTCCCATCCCGAATGCGCCCTCTGCGACGGCGAAGAATCCATCAAGCCGGCCAAGTTCAAGGAACTGATGCAGGACCTCAAGAAAATCGCGGAAGCGGTCGGGCGAGAGGTATAAACCGGTGACGGGTGACCAGTGACAGGTGACGGGTTGAAAGCCAACATAGGAGCCCAGTAGTCCTTACTCGTCACTCATCACGCGTCACTCGTCACGATACGTTTACGTTATGGCGGTACATTTCAAACAGGTCGCCATCGTCGGGGTCGGGCTCATCGGAGGCTCGCTGGGCATGGTGCTCAAGCAACGCGGCCTGGCCGACTCGGTGGTCGGCATCGGTCGCCGCGTCGAGAATCTGAAGACCGCCGTTCAGCTCGGCGCCATCGATCGCTACGTCTCCGAGGCCAAAGACGGCATCCGCGGCGCGGACCTCGTGGTGCTGGCGACGCCGGTGGATACCTACGAACGGCACCTCAAAGATTGGGGCCGCTGCTTGGAACCCGGCGCCATCGTGACCGATGTCGGGAGCGTGAAAGGCCCCCTGGTGGAACAGGCGGAAGGGTTGATGCCGGCCCGTGTGCACTTCGTCGGCGCCCATCCGATCGCAGGGCGTGAAAAAACGGGGGTCGCGGCCGGGTCCGTAGATCTGTTCAAGGGCGCGCGTTGCATCCTGACGCCGACCGCAAAAACAGACCCGCAGGCACTTCAGGCCATACGCGAGATCTGGGAAGCCGCGGGGTCGATTGTCCTGTCGATGGATCCGGTCCTGCATGATCGGGTGCTGGGCGCAGTCAGCCATCTCCCCCATGTGGCGGCCTTCTGTCTGATCAACGCCTTGACGGACATCAAGACCGGCGCGACGCCGGAACTGGATTTACTGGCTTACGCGGGCGGGGGACTGCGCGACACCACGCGGATCGCCGCCAGTTCGCCCGAGATGTGGCGTGACATCTGTTTGTGGAACCGGCAGAACCTGGTCCAGATGATCGAGGTCTACGAAGAACGCCTCCGTCATCTCAAACAGCTCATTGCCGCAGGCGACGGCCCCGGCATCGAACGGGAACTGGAACGGGCGAAACAAGTCAGGGAGAAGTTGTAACAACTTCATGCCAAGTTTGACGATCAACCCAGGCGGACCGTTGCGGGGGACCATCGCGGTCCCCGGCGACAAGTCCATCACACACCGCGCCATCATCCTCAGCGCCTTGGCGGAGGGGGACAGTCTCATCACCGGCTATTGCCACGGCGAGGACTGTCTCAACACGGCACGAGCTTTCCGGGCGATGGGTGTCCGGATCGACGAACAGCCGGACCGGCTGCGCGTGTACGGCAAGGGCCTGTGGGGCCTGTCGGAACCGGAGCAACCGATCGACTGCGGCAATTCCGGCACCGGCATCCGCCTCCTGACCGGCTTGCTGGCGGGGCAGGATTTCTTCACCGTCCTGACCGGAGATGAGTCCATCAGACGCCGCCCGATGGGCCGCGTGGTCAAACCGCTGCGTGAAATGGGCGCGTCGATCGCCGGACGCAAGGGCGGCGAACTGGCTCCGCTGGCCGTGACCGGCAGCCGCCTGCGCGGGATCGCCTATCGCTCTCCCGTCGCCAGCGCCCAGGTCAAGTCGTCCCTTCTCCTGGCCGGCCTCTATGCCGAGGGGACGACGTGCATCACCGAGCCTCGGCCGTCGCGTGACCATACGGAACGCATCTTCCGGTACTTTGGGATTCCGGTGACGGTGGAGGGATCGTCCGTGTCCTTGCCTGGCCGTCCGATCGGATGGGGCGGGGCAAAAGAACTGGCCGTGCCTGGCGATTTTTCTGCCGCGGCCTTCTTCCTCGTGGGCGCCACGATTGTCCCTGGTTCAGACGTGACGATCACCGGTGTTGGCGTCAACCCTTCGCGGATTGGACTTTTGGACATCCTCAACGATATGGGCGCCAAGATCACCGTCACCAACCGACGGGAAGAAGCCGGAGAGCCAGTGGCGGACTTACAGATCCGATCCGCCTCCCTGCGGGGGATCAACATCGGGGCCGAACGAATTCCTCAGGCCATCGATGAGTTTCCCATCTTGTGCGTGGCGGCCGCCGTGGCGGAAGGCGACACCATCGTCACGGGGGCCACAGAACTGCGCGTCAAAGAAAGCGACCGCATCGCAACCATGGCAGCCGAATTGAAGAAGATGGGCGTCACGACCACCGAGACGCCGGATGGATTGATCATTCACGGCTCACGCGATCGTCGCTTCCGTGGCGCTTCTTGTACCAGCCATGGCGACCACCGTGTGGCAATGTCCCTTGCCATCGCAGGCCTCATCGCCGACGCGCCTTCCCGTATAGAAGAGACGACATGCATCGAAACATCGTTTCCAGGGTTCGATGGCAAGGTCTCGGAATTATTGATAAAACAGTGACCGAGTCTATAATACACAGCCAGCGCCCTCAAACGACCGACGGACATCTGCGCGAGCAGCGTTTGATCGTCACGATTGACGGTCCTGCCGGAGCCGGCAAGAGTACGGTCGCGAAGCTGCTCGCGTTGCGTTTAGGCTATCTCTATCTCGACACCGGCGCGCTCTATCGCGCCGTGGCCTGGAAAGTGCGGACGTCCGGCATCGATCCCTCGGACCACGAAGCGGTGGCGAAACTCCTGCCCTCGACCACGGTGACGATGGCGTATCGCCCCGAACAGGCGCGAGTATCGGTGGAGAAACAAGATGTGACCGAGGAGATCCGGACACCGGAGATCAGCCGGCTGGCTTCCGTCGTCTCGGCTATCCCCGCCGTGCGCGAATGGCTCCTCCCGGTCCAACGCCGGATTGGGTCGGCCGGCGGGGTGGTCGCAGAGGGACGGGACCTGGGGACCAGGGTCTTTCCCGCCGCCGATGTGAAATTTTTTCTGGAAGCCGATATGGAGGTCCGGGCAGCCAGGCGCCATCGCGAATTGACCGCAGCCGGTCATGCCGCCCCGCTGACCGAAACGCGCCAGGACATCCAGACCCGCGATACGCAGGACCGTTCCCGGGACATCGCCCCGCTCGTGCCGGCGTCCGACGCCAACGTGGTCGACACCTCGGACCTGACGGTGGACCAAGTCGTCGATCGCATGATGGCCGTCATTGCAGCCAAACTGTGAGCGCGGTCGTTTATTGGTGTCTCTGGTATGCGTGCAATCTGACGGCCCGGCTGCTTTTTCGGTTTCGGGCGGTCGGCGACAGACATATCCCGAAGCGCGGCGGGCTGCTGGTGGCGGCCAATCATGCCAGCTATTTGGATATCCCGCTCGTCGGCTGCGGGCTTCGCCGGCGGGCCTGGTACTTGGGCCGGCAGGATTTGTTCGGCCCTCGTTGGGTGAAAGCGATCTGCCGTTGGTTGGGCTGGATTCCCATCCGGCTGAATCGGTTGGACCGCGAGGGCTTCGGCAAAGCGGTCAGCCTGATCAAAGGCGGAAAGGTGGTGGTGATTTATCCGGAAGGGACCCGAACTCCGGATGGGCGGTTGCGACCTGGGAAACCGGGGATCGGGGTCATCGTGGAGGAAACCGGCTGCCCGGTCGTTCCGGCCTACATCGACGGGGCCGATGACGCCTTGCCCATGGGCACCGCCTGGATCCGCTGCCATCCGGTGCGGGTGACCTTTGGGACGCCGATCGACTTTTCGGCAGAGGCGCAGTGCTACGCAGGGAAGGAATTTTATCGACACGTGAGCCGGACCGTGATGGAACGGATCGCCGAGTTGGGGCAGGTGCCCCCGCCGATTGACCGTACCGCCAGTTCGGCGACCCCGCCTCTCAACGCTGAGTGAGGCAGGGGGCTGCATAACCATCAGCACCCGACCGAGGTCGGAGCAACAGAGGATTAGGAATCACACGCATGGACATGGCAACAAAGCAGACGGGCGAGGAATTGGACCGGGGGGCGCTGGCCGCCTTGTACGAAGAAACCTTCCGGAACTTCGAGGAAGGCACGATCATCGAAGGCTGCATCGTCGCAGTCGGCAAAGACAAGGTGGTCGTGGACATCGGCTACAAATCGGAAGGCATCATCCCGGGAGACCAATTCTCCAACGAGGAACTCAAGGCCATCAAGGTGGGCGACCGGCTCAAGGTCTACATCGAAGACCGGGAGGATGCCGACGGCAACCTCGTCCTATCGAAAGAAAAAGCCGACAAGATGAAGGTCTGGGAGGAATTGGAACAGGCGTTCAAAGACGAGAAGATCGTCGATGGGCGCATCGTCTCCCGCATCAAAGGCGGCATGATGGTGGACATCGGCGTCAAGGCCTTCCTCCCCGGCTCCCAGATCGACCTGCACCCGGTGCGCGACTTGGACGGGTTGGTCGGCAAAACGTTCCCCTTGAAGATCATCAAGATCAACCACCGCCGCGGCAACGTCGTCGTGTCCCGCCGCGTGCTGCTGGAAGAAACCCGCGACAAGAAGAGGCAGACGACACTGTCCACGCTCAAAGAAGGGCAGTTGATCCAGGGCACGGTCAAGAACATCACCGAGTACGGCGCCTTCATCGACCTGGGCGGCATCGACGGATTGCTGCACATCACCGACATGTCCTGGGGCCGGGTCGGCCACCCCTCCGAACTGTTCTCCATCGGAGACAAGGTGGAAGTGATGGTCCTGAAATACGACCGCGAGACCGGCCGGATTTCCCTCGGCGTCAAGCAGCGGGGCTCCGACCCCTGGAGCAACGTCGCCGCGCGGTATCCGATCGGGACCCGCGTGCGCGGGAAAGTCGTCAGCCTGACCGACTATGGCGCCTTCATCGAACTGGAGCCCGGCGTCGAAGGGCTGGTGCACGTCTCGGAGATGTCCTGGACCCATGAAGTGCGGCATCCCTCGCGCCTGGTGTCGGTGGGCGATCAAGTGGAAGCCGCCGTCCTGAACGTGGACCCCAACAACCGGAAGATTTCCCTCGGCATGAAACAGACCGCCCCCAATCCGTGGGACATGGTGGAGGCGAAGTATCCGGTCGGAACCCGTATCCAGGGCAAGGTCAAGAGCCTGACCGACTTCGGCGCCTTCATCGGCCTGGACGAAGGGATCGACGGGTTGATTCACATTTCCGACATGTCCTGGACCAAGCACATCAAGCACCCCTCCGAGCTCTTCAAAAAGGGGCAGCAGGTGGAGGCGGTGGTCTTGCGGATCGATAAGGAAAAAGAGCGGCTCTCGCTCGGCTACAAGCAGTTGACCCGCGATCCCTGGGACGACGAGATCCCGCAACGGTATCGGGTCGGGGCCGCCGCGATCGGGAAAGTATCCAAGCTCACGGACTTCGGCGTGTTCGTGGAGCTCGAGTGCGGCGTGGAAGGTTTGATCCACATCAGCGAGAGCGGTCTCGAACCGCAGGCGCGCCTGGAGGAGAAATTCAAGCTCCAGGACGAAGTCTCGGCCAAGATCATCAAGGTGGACCGGGACGAGCGGAAGATCGCGTTGAGCCTTCGAGAACACGTGCTGGATTCCGAGCGGAAACAGGTGGACGAGTACCACTCGACACAAGGCGTGCTGGATCAAACGCTGGGCCGAGCGGCAAAAAAGACCAAGAAGCGGAATGACCCCGATCAGGAGAACTCATGAGGATGACGGCTTCCACCGAGAGGCCGCACGCCCATGACTGAGCAGACCGCGTCCCCGGCACCGCGACGCTGGAAGCCCCTGCGGATTCTCCTGTGGGTCCTGTTCAGCGGGTTTCTGCTCGTGGTGCTGGCCAACGTCCTCTTGCCGGACCTGGATCTGTCCGGAGAGGACCGCGTCGCCCTGGTCCGGGTCGAGGGGGTGATTCTGGACGCCCAACAGACGATCGACGACTTGAAAAAGTTCGGCGAGAGTCCGACGGTGAAAGCCATCGTACTGCGCATCGACAGCCCCGGCGGCGGCGTCGTGCCGTCGCAGGAAATCCACGACGCGGTCAAGCGCGTGCGCAACACGAGCAACAAGGCGGTGGTCGCGTCCATGGGGACCGTGGCGGCGTCGGGCGGCTACTACATTGCCGCCGCTACGGACCGCATCTTCGCCAATCCCGGCACCCTCACCGGGAGCATCGGCGTCATCATGGAGCTGGCCAATCTGGAGGGACTCCTCAAGAAAATCGGGGTGGAGAACGTGGTGGTCAAGAGCGGCCGCCACAAGGACATCGGCTCCCCGTTCAGGAAAATGAACGAGGACGACCGCCGCATCCTCCAGTCGGTCATGGACGACGTGCACAGCCAGTTCATCGAGGCGGTGGCGGAAGGGCGCTCCCTCGACGTGGGGGACGTGCAGAGACTGGCCGACGGGCGCATTTTCACCGGACGGCAGGCCAAGGAAGCCAAGCTGGTGGATGAGTTGGGCAACCTGGAGGACGCCATCAAGTTGGCGGCTGAGATGGGCGGGATCGAGGGGGAGCCGAAAGTCGTGGAGCCGAAGCGACGGTTCTCGATCCGCGAGTTCCTCGAAAGCCATTTGTTCGGCCCGCTCCCTCGGCTGGATTTTCACACTGGGGTCAGCCTGAAGTACCTGATGGCGTTTTGAGCGGGGAGCGCTCGGAAACCCGGCGGATGCGGTCCCAAGCTGACCGTTGATAGCTCAACAAGGAGGCGGACGGATGACGAAAGCACAGATCATCGAGCGGGTCGCGCAAGAGGTTACGACTCTCACCAAGCGGCAAGCCGAGGTGGTGGTCAACACGATTTTCAACAGCGTCCGGAATTCCCTTCAGAAAGGGGACAAGACCGAAATTCGCGGGTTCGGCAGTTTCCGCTTACGAGCCCGCCGCATGAAAGAGGGACGCAACCCCAAGACCGGCGCCACGGTCGCGGTCCCGGCCAAAAAAGTCCCCTTCTTCAAGGCCGGCAAGGAACTCAAGGACCTCCTGAACCAATAAACGCGGCGACTGGGAAGACTCATGGGCATGCTTGATTCAAACGGACCGGCTGCGGCATCCGACATCGTCTGGACCGAGGACGCGCTCGAGCGTATGGAGCGGGCGCCGGTGTTCCTCCGCGGGATGGTCAAACGCCTGGCTGAAAAAAAGGCCAGGGAGTTCGGTTATCCGCAGATCACCGGGGAAATACTGGACCGGTTCAAGGGGCAGATGATGGGCCGCATGGGCGGCGAGGCGGGCATGGCGGCCGCTGCCGACCAGATGGCGCAGGGCAAGCTGCCCTGGACCGCGGCGGCCAAGGAGCGCCTCCAAACCGTTCCCGATTTCATGCGCTCCATGACGCAGCAAATCGCCGAAGAACTGGCCAAGGAAGGCGGCCACCTGGAAGTCAACGTCGAGTTGTTCGAACGGGTGGAGGCGCTGGGCGACTTACAGGACAAGGGCGGACCGCCGATGGAATGGAGCGACGGCGCCAAGGCCAGACTCCACGAAAAAATCCGGCAGTCCCCCCCCATCGCCATGGACTTCGTCACCGACATGTTGACGCGGGACACCGAGGACCTCGCCCGCGAGAAGGGCCTGACCCGCATCGACGAACAGGCGCTGGACCTGCTCTGGGACGCCCCGCAAGCCAAAGTGGCCTGGACCGACGAGGCCTGGAAGCGCCTGCACACGTCGCCGGATTTCGTCCGGAGCGGCATCCGGAAAGCGGCCGAACGGCGGGCGCGAAAGCTGGGACTGCGCGAGATCGATTCGGACCATCTCACCACGTTCCGCAACGAAGCGATGATGAAAGCCGTCAAGCGCATCCGCAGCTTCGGCTACAAGGAACTGACCTTCGACGCCTTTGAGACCGCGCTTCAGAAAACCAAACGCCTGCAGGGCAACGAACAGGCCGAAAAACGCCTGGGAGAAATCCGTGAGCACTTCAAGGCCCCGGAGACGAAGAAGCCCGAAGGGGGGACGCTGGGGGCGGACTTGATGGATCGTTTCCGGAAGTACCTGAAAGGCGAAGGCCCCCTCTAGGCGATCGTCGGTGCGGTCACGGCCCGATCGCGCGTTGCCGGAGTCATGATGCGAGCAGCCTGCCTGGCCGTCGCGATGGTGCTGTTGACCGGCTGCGCAACCGCCTTGAAGCAAGAAGGCCGGTGCCTCGCCAGTCTGACACCCGACTATCTCCAAGCCCAAGAAAAATTGTCGTCCCTGGAAGCCTCATGGCACAGGGCGATGGACAGGCGCAATGCGGCGCTCAATGCCATTCCCTCACGTTCCACGGCCCACACGGCCGCCGCCCCGCCCTCGGGTTCAGCGATGTCGTTCGAATCCCACACCACGGAAGAGGCCAAACGGACAGCACGGCAAGCCAGGATGGTTCGGCAGGACTACGTTGGGCAGGATCAACCGCCTCTATCCACAAACGCCACGAACGAAGCCTACGCGAATCTTGCCGAAGCCAGGGCTCGCTACCAACCGATGCTGCTGTGGTATGGCAAAGTCTACGAACGGGTGCGTACCCGCATGGATGAAGAAGAGATTCTCTCCGAGGTCCGCATGGTGCTCCTCCCCGGACCCGGCGTGATTTTTTACCCGCTGATTCGCTGGAACATCCACTCCGTGTTCTGGGACGGGACCGACCCGGACGCCGAATCAGACCCGGTGACTCGCTATTGCACGGACCGCCTCTCCGCTGTCGTGGCCGTAGCGGATCGAACGTCCCCTCACGTGGAGTAGCCGCAAGGATTGTCTCTGGAATGTAACCACCGGCAGAGGACCGGTCGTCCGGTCATAAGGACAGGGCCGGCTGCTCTGCCTTCCCTTGCCCTTGGCACGCGGCAGGCATGGCGCAAGACCGAGAGGCCGAGACACGTCTCAACGCGCAGCCGCCTGCTTGGGCCAGAACTTGTGCCGGATTTGCGGGAGCTGGACGTTGTCGAAGTTCGGGATGTCGTAGAGGCATCGGTCGATGGTCTCGACTTCTTCCGGCGTCAATTCCAAGACCACGGCCTTTTTCCAAAACTGGTCCAGCGCGAAATAATCGCCTGTGGTCGGTTTTTCGGCAAGCAGCGCCTGCATTTTCTTGAACCCCGCAGTCTCCACTCCGGGGACCCGGCCCTTGTTCTTGTCAATGCACCACTTGAGAACTTCCGCGACTCCGTACATGGTCAATTCGATTTTGACTTTCTCCGCCATTGGATCCTCCTGAAGTTGTGCCGACATTCTACCGCAGTCGCTCGGTATTCTTCTAGAGGAAACCTGGGATATCATCAGCCGCGCCGGTTTCTATCCGCTCCGGCATCAGAGCCGCACGGCTTGGATAGGAACGACGCGGTTGCGAACCGAGGACAGCTGGATCAAACGCGGAATCGGCAGGTGATCCCCTGATGCAATACCCGCTCACCATACCTTCAACTTGTGTCAGAGCCTTTGCCCTCCGCTTCCTCATGACTGCGGCCCTTGCTGCGGCAGTGGGGTGTGTCCCCAAAGACTCCTACGTCCCGCCCGATCTCTTTTATCTCTTTGCGAGTTACCAGGTGGGCAAAAACCCGACGGCCGTCGCAACGGCCGATTTCAACCAAGACGGCTTCACCGATCTGGTGACGACCAATATCGGGAACGATTCGCTGTCGGTCCTGTTTGGAAACGGGGACGGCACGTTCAAGGAGCAGGTCCAAATCGACGCAGCCAGGGAGCCCCGGGCCTTGGCCCTTGATGACTACAACGGAGACGGCCGCAGGGACCTGGCCGTGGCCTGCTCGGGCAGCGATCAGGTCGCCATCTTCCTCGGCCTTGCGAACGGGACGTTCGGCGTGGGGCAGCGGTACATGGTCCACAAGATTCCGGTCTCCATTGCCAGCGGCGACTTCAACGGAGATCGAAAGCCCGACTTGGCCGTCGCGTTACGCAACGACAAAGTCAAAATCCTTTTGGGCAACGGCGACGGCTCCTTCGCGGAAGGGCCGCTGTATGAATACGGCGACACCCCGACCTCGATCGCGGTGGCCGACTTGAACCAAGACGGCAGGCCGGACCTCGCAGTCTCCAACGGAGGCCCGATGAGCAGCGCCGTTTCGATCTGGCTCGGAAACGGGGACGGCACCTTCCGCACCCCGACGGACTATCGGACCGGCAAACGGCCCTTGGTCGTGGCTTTCGCCGACTTCAATGCCGACCACCGGATCGATCTTCTGGTCATGAACGGCGAAATGGACACGTTCACCACGTTTCTAGGGAACGGGAACGGCACGTTCCAGGAGGGGAAAGAGTCCGGGGCCGATGCGGGCCCGGTGTACGGGCTGGCAAGAGACTTCAACGGCGATCACTTGGCGGACGTCGCGATCGTCAATATTCAGTCGAGCAATCTCTCCATCCTCTTCGGACGCGGGGACGGCACGTTCCACTATCCGCCGATGAACTACAAGACGAAGGGCGGCCCCTTTGCCATCGCCACCCTCAGACTCACCGCCGAGCAGGAAGGAGAGCCCGGATTGGTCATCGCGAACAACGGCGCCGGCAGCATTTCCATTTTTCTCCACCGTGGCTTGAAGGGGCAGGGCGCGCCCCCGGTGCCGGCACCGTCCTAAGCGGCCGCCATCCTCGTCGAGTCGCTCGCGACTTCGTCTCGCGCCGTAGACCACCGCTGTCCCGTTCCGCTCTCTTCCTTGACACCTATTGGTTGCTGAGCTAGATTGACCGAAAGAGACCTCAGCCCGAGCCGCGTCGTGACGTTGCCCGGATGAGGTCGGGATGGAACTTGGTGAGAACATTCTTTTGGTGGTTCGGCATGGGCGCACTCATGACCCTCTCGGTGCTGATGGTGCAGGGGGGAGTGCGCGACTTGCTCTATGACACGCATCCCAGCGGCAGCGGCAGCGGCAGCGCCTATTTGAGTTTCGCGACCACGATCTTCGGGGGAGGTCTGTTGGCAGGCTGTCTCGCCTTGGTCATGGCCCGCCTCAGGTGAGTCGCGACCATCGACTTGACAGTGTGCCGGCGAACAAGGTAGAAGCACCCCGCGCGGGCTCGGCAGGCGAATCAGGGTCTCGAATGCAGGCGGAAATGACCCTCACCGGATACAGCGATGAATTGCCTCAAATGCAAAGGGTTCATGATGGTCGAGCGCCAGTACACGCTGCTCAACCGACGGCTCTACGCACGCTGCCTCAATTGCGGGTTCTGGCTGGACTTGGCGGACCTGTTGCGGTTTTTTCACAAAGTCATCGACAGCGGGGTTCGTGGCTCCAAGATTCGTGAGACGTTCACGCTCTAACCTTCATCCGACGCGGCGCCTCCAATGGCGGTTGGCGCCTGCTCTCGCGGCCGCTGCGCTGGCCTTGCTGCTGTGTTCTTCTCCGTCAGAGGCTGCCTCCGATCGTTCTCCCTCCCTTTCTGCTTCACCCGTCAGCTTCGCCGAGAGGTCTCGGCCCCTCAGGCTATCCCGTGGACACGAACCTGCGGCCCACAGCATTCTACTCAAAGACCTCACGTCGGGCAAGACGCTATACGAGTATGAATCCGACCGACGGCTTTCCCCGGCCAGCCTGACCAAGATCATGTCGGCCCTGGTCATTTTGGAATACGGACAACTCCAGGACCACGCCACCGTGAGCCGCAAAGCCGCCGCCTCCCCAAGGACCCATCTACGACTTCGGGCCGGGCAGATCTTTCGCCTCGAGGATCTCTTGAAAGCCATGTTGATCACCTCTGCCAATGATGCCTGTCTGGCGGCCGTCGAACACGTGGCAGGGTCCGAGGAACAGTTCGTCGACCTAATGAATGCGAAGGCCGGCACCCTCGGACTGACGGGCACTCATTTCAGCAACGCCTGCGGCTTTGACGCCCCCAATCATTACTCCACCGCAACCGACCTGGCCAAGCTGAGTGAGATTGCTCTACAAAACCCGATCTTCAAGGCCTTGGTGCGGGAAGAAATCGAGGTCATCAGCGCCGTCAACGTGAATCGGTCGTTCCTGCTCAAAACCACCAACCGGTTGCTTGGCCGAATGCCGGGCGTCGAGGGCGTCAAGACCGGCTTCACGTCCCGCGCCGGTCGCTGCCTGATCGCCAAGGTCTCTCAGGACGGCAAGGAACTGCTCCTGGTCCTGCTCCATGCCAACCGCCGCTGGAACACCGCCACCAGCCTGATCAATTATGGTCTTGAGTCGGTCGATGGACCGGTCGGCAGCATCCGATAGGATCGACAGAGGATGTGCGCGGGAGAGACCGTGAGCCTGCGTAAAGAAACACCGTCGTGCGTCCGGCTCTAGTGCGAAAGCTCAAACTCGATGTTCACGTCCTTGCCGAGGTAATTCACCAGAAAACCCTGTTTCTCGTAGTTCAACAGCGCCCCCATCACATTTTCGTCCCCGGAATCCTCTTTGCCCAGTAGCTTGCGGATATCGTCCGGGCTCTCACTGTTGAGGACACTCCGAAAGATGCCTCGCACCTTGTAGGCAAAGCGGTTATTGATGAAGATCAAATTGACCTTCCCGTCCATCAACCGCACGCCCGCCATGGGCCCGGTGGGTTTGCGCTGGTCCAACAGCAGAATAAAGGTCGCCTCCTGTTCCGCCTTGATCCCCGGAATCTTTTCATTGACCAGAATGTCCACCGCTTTGCTCTCAGGATCGCCGAGCTTCACGCCGAAAAGAGAGATGTCCGCGCTCTTGAGCAGCTTGGGATCCATCACATCGTTCTTGCTGAGCTCGTAGGGTTCGGCCCCCGCCAATCCCGCAGTCCCAACGAGAACCGACAACCCCACCAAGGCCAGCAAGATTGGCCATCGTTTCCTGTTCATCGATTCCTCCTTGACCCCTCTTCCGGCACGACGCACAGGCCGTCTGCGACGCTCCATGGCAGCCCCTAAACACAAGAAAAGTCCGCGCATTGTAGCCGACGAGGCCTGAACTTGCAAGGCAACCTGGGACAGCCATTCAGCAGAAATACCGCAAGCAGAGGGGCCTCAACCGGCCGAACGGACACGTGGCCGATCGGCGAGGCCAGGCTCCACGCCCAACTCCAGTAAGAGCGTCCGGCACAAGCGGATGAACTCTTGCGCCGCCCTGCCCAGGTAACGATTGGCCAGATAGGCCAACCCCATCTCACGGTGGCAGCAGGATTGGGAAGAAACCGGCAGGTGGCTAGCTGTTTTAAG
>JACQCB010000005.1 GCA_016201805.1 Nitrospirota bacterium
CCGCGCACGATCTCGAAGAAGGTCTTTTGCAGGTCGGTCGTCACGGGGCCTCGCTCGCCGGCGCCGATCCGGCGGCCGTCGATTTCACGGACCGGCGTAACCTCCGCCGCCGTGCCGGTCAAAAACACTTCGTCGGCCACGTACATGGCATCGCGCGTGAAACGTTCCTCGCTCACGGGGATATTCCGCTCGCGCGCCAATTGCAGGATCGAATTGCGGGTGACCCCCTCCAGAATCGACGTGAGCGGCGTGGTCTTGAGCACGCCCTTGCGGACGAGGAAAATGTTCTCCCCCGTGCCTTCCGACACGTAGCCGTCAGGGTCCAGCAGGATGGCCTCGTCGTAACCATCCGCTTTGACCTCGTGCTTGGCCATGATGGAGTTCACATAGTGGCCGGAAATCTTCGCGCGCGTCATCGAGATGTTGACATGATGGCGGGTAAAGGACGAGACCCTGGCCCTGATCCCCTTGGTCAAAGCCTCCTCGCCCAGGTACGTGCCCCAGCGCCAGGCCGCAATCGCCACGCGGATGGGATTATCTCCCGGATACAGCCCCATCGCGCCATACCCGATGTACACCAGCGGCCGGATGTAGCAGGCATCCAATCGGTTGACCCGCACCGTCTCCATGATCGCGTCCGTGATTTGCTTCCGGTCGTAGGGCATCTTCATCAACGACACGTGGGCCGATTCGAACAACCGATCGACGTGCTCCTGCAGGCGGAAGATCGCGGAGCCGTTCTTCCCCTTGTAGCAACGAATGCCCTCAAAAGCCGCCAGCCCATAATGCAATGAATGGGTCAGCACATGGACGGAGGCATCCTCCCACTTCACAAAGGCCCCGTCCATCCAGATTTTTTCGCTCGGCTGCAACATAACGTGACCGAAAGGACCGTTAAAAATAAGAGCGCAAGAAGCCCGCTCGAGGCCACTATAGCAGCGCCCTTAAAGGCGAGTCAAGAAGCGTGGGATTCAGGGACCATGACGAACCGATCTCCCAACGATCTCCAAACGACCTTGACACCTGCTGAAAGATTGTGTTAAAAAACACAGTCTTGCTTAAGGAGGCGGTGCACATGTACGCAATCGTAGAGACCGGGGGCAAGCAATACCGGGTCCAGCCCGGTGAGATCCTCCGGTTCGAGAAGTTGCCGGGAGAAGTGGGCGGAACGGTAGAATTGAACCAGGTTCGACTCGTCCAAGGCGATGCCGGCCTCCTGGTCGGCCACCCCTGGGTGGAGAAGGCCCGCGTGACGGCGCAGATCATCAGTCAGGGCCGGACCCGGTCCATGATGATCTTCAAGAAAAAGCGGCGGAAGAACTACCGGCGCACCAAAGGGCACCGGCAATGTTTCACGCAAGTCCGGATCACCGACATCACGACGGCTTAGCCGAACAAGAAAAGATCCTAAGAGGGCACAGGCATGGCAACAAATAAAGGCGGCGGTTCATCGAGAAACGGCCGGGACAGCAACCCGAAGTACCTCGGCGTCAAGGCATCCGGCGGCCAGACCGTCACGGCCGGCAGCATCATCGTCCGGCAGCGGGGCACCAAGTTTTTCCCCGGGTTCAACGTCGGCCAAGGACGCGACCACACGCTCTTCGCCAAGATTTCCGGTGTCGTGAAGTTCGAGGGCGGACGGGCCCGGCAGAAAATCAGCATCTACCCAGCGACGTAACTCGCGGTCTTCCCCGTCGTCTCAGCCTCCGGCACACCTGTTCCTTGGCGAATCTTTTTTTCTGCCATCCCGCCGTTGAACGCCCCCACGCCGTGTTTCGATTGCCGTTCCCTTCAGCCAGGAAGATGCTATGAACCGTGTCTGGATCGTCCTGTTGTCGGCATTCCTCCTCGTTGACCCTGTAGCGGCCGCGCCGCGGGATTCCACGCCGTCACCCATCCGCCAGCCCGATCGATCCCCCGGTTTCAACGACACGTTCGACGACCGGTTTGAAACGGAACAGGAAGAAGAGATCGAGCGCCTGTGCGCCTTGAAAACGATCCGGACCTTGCCGCTGGTTTCCGTGCAAGCCGCAAAGCTGTCCGTGCATCGGGTCACGCTGCATCTCGAATCGGGCTACTACACCGCCCAGGTCCCCTTGCTCCAAGCCGAAGGCGGCATGGCGGCCTTGTACTGGAGCGCACGTTCGCTGGACGAAGCCATGACCTTTATCCGTCTCCTCCAAGGAGGAACCGTCAACGTCCTGCGGGTGGAATCCCACACGCCTGAGCTTCGCGCCGATGCGCAACCCAAACCATCGGATGAGGACTTGCGGTCATGTCAGGCGGCGCGCATTCAGAATTTGCTGCAGAAGTGCACGGAGTGCCGGATCAAGGAACTGGTCTTTGACGGACGCCTGCCATGACCGCACCGGCTGGCGCCGCCACCCGGCCATCGATGACGTGAAGAACCGCGTCCCGGGCTTCTAGAGGACCGCTTCTTCGCCCCCTGTTCGGCTGCCCTTCGTCGGTGACTCCCGCAAGCCGGTGGACCGTACGGTGACGGGACGAGGCTCGCCCGTCGGCTCCTTAGCAGAAGTCTGTTGACCGACGGTTTGCTTTGCGCACCATCGGCATTTATACTGTCCGGACTCGTTTGATCGTTCCGACATCTGGGAGTGACACGGCATGCTTTTCGTGGATCAAGTCCGCGTCTTCGTCAAAGCCGGCGACGGAGGAAGCGGCACCTGCAGCTTTCGACGGGAGAAATATGTCCCCTTCGGCGGACCGGACGGCGGGGACGGCGGGGACGGCGGAAGCGTGCTGATGGTGGCCTCGCAGCGTCTGACGACGCTCTTGGACCTCCGCTACCAGCAACAGTACAAGGCCAAGCCGGGCTGGCCCGGCGGAGGGGCCAACAAGCACGGACGCAGCGCCGAGGATGTGGTCATCAAGGTGCCCGTCGGCACGGTGATCAAGGACGACGCGTCGGGCGAGATCGTGGCCGACCTGACCGCCGACGGACAGTCCCAGGTCGTCGCGTTGGGAGGCCATGGAGGCCGAGGCAACGCCAGGTTCGCCACCTCCACGAACCGCGTGCCGACCAACTTCGATCCAGGCACGCCGGGAGAAGAACGGTGGTTGAGGCTGGAATTGAAACTTCTGGCGGACGTCGGCCTGGTGGGATTTCCCAACGCCGGCAAATCCACCTTGATCGCGGCCATTTCCTCGGCCCACCCCAAGATCGCGGACTACCCCTTCACCACCCTGACGCCGAACCTCGGCGTGGTGTCGTGGGGCAATGACCACAGCTTCGTGGTCGCGGACATCCCGGGGCTGATCGAGGGGGCCCACGAGGGAAAAGGGCTGGGACTGCAATTTCTCCGGCACATCGAGCGCACCTCCTTCCTCCTCCACCTGATCGACATCTCGGAGTGGACTGCCGAAGATCCCGTCGCCGGCTACGAAGTCCTGCGAAAGGAACTGGCGTCCTACGACGCCGCTCTGAAATCAAGGCCGTTCGCCGTGGTGGGCACGAAGTTGGATATTGCGGGCAACGGACAACGGCTGGAAGCTTTGCGGGCCTACTGCAAACGGCGCCGGATCAAGTTTTTCACGATTTCGGCCGCCACGCGGGAAGGGCTCGACGCCCTCATCACGTTCGTCGGCCAGAAGGTCGCATCCTTGAGGATCCCGTGCGAGACCAGATCCTAAAACAAGCCAGACGCATTGTCGTCAAGATCGGCAGCAGCTTGGTCGCCTCCCGCGGATCGGGGCTCAGGGCGGACCGCATCGACCGCCTGGCCGACGAGATCGCCGCCGTCAAACAAACCGGCTGCGAGGTCCTGGTGGTCTCCTCGGGGGCCATCATCTCGGGAATCCAGAAGCTGGGTCTCAAGGCCTATCCGAAGAGCCTGCCAGAAAAACAGGCTGCCGCCGCGGTCGGGCAGAGCCGGCTCATGTGGGCCTATGAAAAAGCGTTCGAACGGTTGGGGCAGAAGGTCGCGCAGATTCTCCTGACCCAGCAGGACCTCGCGGACCGTCGTCGGTTCCTGAATGCCCGTCACACCCTCACCACCTTGATCGACTTCGGGGTCATCCCCATCATCAACGAAAACGACACGGTGGCGGTCGAAGAAATCCGCTTCGGGGACAACGATGCCTTGGCGGGCGATGTCGCCCATTTGGTGGATGCCGACTTGCTGGTCATTCTGTCCGATGTGGACGGGCTCTTCACCGAAGACCCGCGGAAAAACCCTGCCGCCACGCTCATCCCCCTGGTCACCGACATCACCAAGGACATCGAGCGGCGCGCCGGATCCTCCAGCAGTTTCGAAGGCACCGGCGGCATGGCCACGAAGATCCGGGCGGCAAAAAAAGTGGCGGACTACGGGGTCGCCACGCTGCTCCTGAACGGCGAGACGCCGGGGTTACTGCCGGCGGTGTTCGCGGGGACAGCGGCGGGCACCTTCTTTCTGCCGCATGGACGCCGCCTGACCAGCCGAAAACACTGGATCGCTTTTACCTTACGCGCGAAGGGACACGTGACGGTCGACGACGGCGCGATGGAGGCCCTCGTGCGCCGCGGCAAGAGCTTGCTCGCGTCGGGAGTCCTCACGGTCAACGGAACCTTCGACTCGGGCGACGCCGTGTCGTGCTGCGACCGTCAAGGGAAAGAGTTCGCCAAGGGGCTGGTCAACGTGTCCTCCGACACGCTGACCCGCATCAAAGGACTCAAGACCGCTGAGATCCGGAAAGCGATCGGCCTGCAAGAATACAAGGAAGTGATCCATCGGGACAATCTGGTGATTCTCTAACCGTGCGAGCCATGCGAATCGGCCTGTTCGGCGGCACGTTCAATCCCGTTCACGTCTGCCACGTGGCCGTCGCCACGCAGTGCCGTGATCGACTCCGGCTCGATCGCGTCCTCTTCATTCCGTCCGGCGATCCTCCCCACAAGCCCCCCGGGTCCCTCGCCCCCGCTCGACACCGCGTGGAAATGGTGCGGCGCGCCATCGCCGGAGAGCCCTCGTTCTCGGTCTCGGAAGTCGAGGTCCACCGCACGAGCACGTCCTACTCCATCGAAACCGTGCGCGCGCTCCGAGCGGAACATGGCCCCGAGACAGCCCTCTTCTTCATCATCGGCCTCGACGCGTTCCTGGATTTTCCGACCTGGAAAGAGCCGGGCGAACTGCTGCAGCTCTGCCATTTCGTGGTCGTGTCACGCCCCCCCTGCACCTTCCGCTCGCTTGCCGGCATGCCCCTTCTCCCGGCCATCGACCCTGCGGCCTTGGCGGAATTGGACGCCCACAGACGGGACCGGGTCGATGCCGATGCCTCCGGAAACGCCGGCCTCACCCTGCTCGCCCTGCCGCCCTGCGACGCCTCGGCATCCGATATCCGGCACCGGCTCAGAACCGGACACAGCCTGTCAAACCTGTTGCCTGCCTCAGTGGAATCCTATATAATCCAATTCCGACTTTATCAGGAGACACCCGATCGTACCGGAGTCGAAGGCTAAAGCTCTTGCCATCGCTCAGGCGTCCTTCGAAAAGAAGGCCAGTGACGTCGTGGTTCTCCATGTCGCCAAGCTGACATCCGTCGCCGACTATCTTGTCGTTTGCTCAGGAGAATCCGAGCGCCAGGTACGCGCCATCGCAGACCACATCGATGCCGTGCTCTCCGCTCGGCGCCACCCTCCTCGCAGCGTCGAAGGCGTCGCCACCTCGCAGTGGATTTTGATGGATTTCGGGGATGTCGTGGTGCACGTATTCCGCGCCGACATTCGCCAGCATTACGGTCTTGAGAAACTGTGGGGCGACGCGAAACCCGTCCGGCTTCCGGCAGAACAATCACCCATCGCCGTGCCCTTGCCCATCGCGAAACCACGCAGGGGACAGGCCAGAAAACAGGGATAGGGGATGTTCCGGTTACTGCTGACAGTCTTTCTGATCATCGTCGCCAGCTTCATCTTCGGCTACTTCCAAGAACTGAACCCCGGCTTGATCACCGTCCGGATCAGTCCGGTGGAGTCCTTCGACTTGAGTCCCGTCTCCCTGATGCTCCTCTCCATGGGCGCCGGCGCCTTCCTCGTCACCTTGCTGGTCGGAGTGCGCGAAACCAAAGACATGATTTTGAACTGGCACAACGCCAGGCTGCGCCGGCGTGAAGCCAAGATCGAGGCCCTGTATCGGGAGGGAACCCACGCCTTCTTGTCGAAGCGGATATCCGAAGCCATCGGCCTCTTCGAGAAAACGTTGGCGCTCGATCCCAACCATATCGACGCGCTGCTCTGGCTTGGCAACATCCATCGCGCCGAGCGAAACTACCCCGAAGCCATCCGGCTGCACCGGAAAGCCCGCAGCCTCGAAGAACGCAACGTCGAGGTGCTCCTGGCGCTGGCCAAAGACCTGGAAGGCTCCAAACGGTTCGAAGAAGCCCTGCAGACGCTGCAGGATATTCTCCGGCTGGATCCGGGCCACCTCACGGCCTTGATGCTCAAGCGCGACCTCTACATTCGCATCGAAAAATGGACCGACGCGCTGGAGATCCAACAACGCCTGATGAAGGCCACCTTCTCGGAACATGACCAGCGCGCCGAGGCGCATCTGCTGGTGGGCATCACCTATGAGGTGGGCCGGCAGCTCCTCGAACGGGGGCAGACCGGAAAAGCCCGCCATTCCTTCCGCGGGGCAATCAAACGCGACAAACGTTTCCTTCCGGCCTACATCGGCTTGGGCGAGATTCTCATTCGCGAGGGGAAGCTCAAAAACGCGGCGGAGATTCTCGAAAAGATCTACGTCAAAACCGACAACGTCATCCTCTTGCACCGGCTGGAGGAATTGTACCTGGAAATGGGCGAGCCCGGGGAAATCATCCGGATCTACCAGGAGGCGACCCAGCGGGACCCCCAGAACCCAGTCCTCAAGTTCTACCTGGGAAAACTCTACTATCGGCTCGAGATGGTCGATGAAGCCTTCGACCTGCTGTCGACCCTGGAAGGCCCCCAGGATCAACTGTCCGATTATCACAAGATCATGGCCAACCTCTATCTCCGCAAGCAGCAGATGGACTACGCGGTGGAGGAACTCAAAAAGGCCCTGGGCTTCAAGAAGCGCGTGGTCGTCCCCTATCGCTGCACCCAGTGCCAGCAGGACTCGACCGAATGGGCCGGACGGTGCCGCCGCTGCGGACAATGGAACACCTATGTGGCGCTCCCCTGGGTGGATACCTCCAGCACAAAGCCGCACACGGACCTGTTGGAGGCACGTCCCATTCCCTATCAAAGCATCGCGGCGCCGTTTGAAACCGTGTAAACGGCCGACTGCGTTGGCCCTGTCACCAGCTACGTCACAGCTTGAGTGTGGACAAATGGAGCACGACGATGACTGATTTTCAAGTGCTGGCAGAAAAAGCCTTGCGAGATGAACCGCTCACGCGAACGGAATGCCGCGCCGTGCTGGCGACCCCGGACGACCAGTTGCTAAGCTTGTTGGATGCCGCCTTCAAAGTCCGGGAACGTTACTTCGGCCGCAAAGTCCGCCTGCAGATGCTGATGAACGCCAAGAGCGGAGCCTGCCAGGAAGACTGCCACTACTGCTCGCAATCCGCGGTCTCCACGGCCGAGATCGACCGGTATGGCCTGCTCCCCAGGGAAGACATGCTGGAGGGAGCCCGGCGGGCGGCCGCCGCCAAGGCCCAGCGTTACTGCGTCGTCATCAGCGGGCGCAGCCCCCTCGATCGCGAGATCGCCGAGATCGCCGACGCCGTCAAGGCCATCAAGCGGGAGACCCCCATCCAGGTCTGCTGCTCGCTCGGCCTCCTGAACGAAGCCCAGGCCAAGACGCTCAAAGCCGCTGGCGTGGACCGGATCAACCACAACCTGAACACCAGCGAGGCCTACCACCGGACCATCTGCACGACGCACAGCTTCCGCGACCGCCTGGCCACCATTCAGCATGCCAGGACCGCCGGGCTCGAGATCTGCTCGGGCGGCATCATCGGCATGGGCGAGAGCGACGACGACGTCATCGACTTGGCTCTGGCGCTCCGGGAGGTGAAGCCGGACTCGATCCCGCTCAACACCCTCCACCCAGTCGACGGCACCCCGCTGGAGCACACCGAACACCTCACGCCCCACCGGTGCCTCAAGGTGCTCTGTCTGTTTCGTTTCCTGCACCCACGGACCGAGATCCGCGTCGCAGGAGGTCGGGAGTTCAACCTCCGGACCCTCCAGCCGCTGGCCCTCTACCCGGCCGATTCCCTCTTCGTTGGCGGGTACCTGACCACGCCGGGCCAGCCGGCACCGGAAGCCTGGAAGATGATCGCCGACCTGGGGTTCGAAATCGAGGTGGAAAACGAACCCGTGAACGCTGCTTGCAGAACGGTGACCGCGGAATAAGGAATCCCGGCGGGGAGTCTTACTTCTCGTCAGGCCTGAACAATCGGCGCCACGCTCCGAGGACTGTCTGGGTCAACACATCTGAAATGTTTCTCCTCAAAAACCCTATAAAGCAATTGCATGACCAAGAAAGTGATGCTAGACTATTTTCCAGTTGTGGGACCCTCGGGTCGCGTATAAATACATGAGGAAAGGCAGGCCGATGATGGTTCGTATACGAGTGGCACGCAAAACGAAGTCTAAGAAACCGACGGGTCGCCGGAAAACTTCCACGCCCTGCGCGTTAACACCGCGTCAAAACAACATCCTTCGATTGGTGGCGGAGGGACTGACGAACCGGGAAATCGCCGCTCACCTGAAGATCAGCGTCCGAACGGTGGAAGTCCATCGCTTCAATCTGATGCGGCGCCTGCAGGTGCGCAACGTGGCCCAATTGCTCCGCCAGGCCCTCTCGTTGCGCCTCTTGCCCAAGAGTTTCGCCTCGTAACAGCGTCGGTCACAGTTCCTTCAGCTTCCCCCGACAGGCTTCGGGAGACGGGTACCCCTTCTGCCTGAGCAGTGCGCCTAGCTCCGTCTCGATCCGCTCGAATACGCCAAGACCTTCCTCCACCAGCACCGTCCCGACCTGTACGGCGGAGGCGCCGCACAACAGGTGTTCAAACACGTCGGCGCCGCTCACGACGCCGCCGGTGCCGATGATCGGCAGCCGCCCTTCGAACAGTTTCCAAAAGGCGCGGACGTTCGCCAGGGCGACCGGCTTGATCAGCGTTCCGCCGAGGCCGCCGAATCCCCCCTTGGGCTTGATGACCACTGTCTCCGTCTCCGGGTCCACCACCAAGCCATTCCCCACCGAATTGATGAGGGAGAGAAAGTCCACCTCCACACGCCCCAACATGCGTGCCATGTGTTCGTGGTGGGCCGGGTCAAAATAGGGTGGCAGCTTGACGCCCATGGGCACAGAGACGACGTTCCGGACGCGCTTCAAAAGGCGTTCCGATGCCTCCGCGTCATAGCCGATCTGCGGTTTGCCAGGAATGTTGGGGCACGAGAGATTCACCTCGATCAGGTCCGGCCGGCATGCGTTGATGGCCGACGCAATCGTGACGAAATCCTCTTCGCTGAACCCGGCGACGCTCGCAATGACGGGCTTCTGAAACATCCGCAGCTCCGGAATGAGCCGCGCATAGGCTTGATACCCCAAATTGGGCAGTCCCATCGAGTTGATGGACCCCCCTGGAAAGCTCTTGTACCTCGGTTCAGGATTCCCTTGGCGCGGCTCCAGCGTCATCGACTTGGTCACGATGGCGCCGGCGCGGGAGCGGCCCAGCGCCACAAGTTCCTCCCTCGTCACGCAAAGCGCCCCGGCTGCGTTCATGACGCAACTGGGAAAACGGACGCCGGCAACGGTTACGGAAAGATCCACCAGCTTCCCCTCTCCCACGTTGCTCCCATCACCGAACGCCCCGGTAATCGTCTTCCCCTATCCGCGCACTGCTATACCACAACCCGTCGCCGGCTCACAACCTTGACAGCATCGGACCCGATTCATTACAACTTCATTACAATGGGGGACATGACGTAACCTGGGATGGGCACAGGAGCGTGCGGCTCCCTTCGACGGAGGCGAGATGCCAAGCCTCACCGCAGTCGTCCGGCAAGTCCTGCACCTGGTGCTGCCCGTTGATTGCGCGAGCTGCGGAGCGGCCTTAACCGAGGACCCCGTCCCGTTTTTTTGCCGACAATGCTGGGGAGATATCAGGCCGCTGACCGGTCCAACGTGCCCTCGATGCGGCCGTCCCTTCGCATCCTCCGTGACGCTGACGCATAGTCCCAACTATCTCTGCAGCCCATGCCGCCTGCGTCGGCCGACCTATACCGGCGCCTGGTCGCTCTATCCCTATACCCCGCCTTTGCAGGACGCCATCCGATTGTTCAAGTACCGGGGGAAAGTGATCCTGGCGGATGCGTTGGGAGACCTCATGGTCGCGGCATGGCCACGGTCCCCGGCGATCGATCTGATGATGCCCGTTCCCCTCCACCCTGCCCGGCTCAGGGAACGGGAATTCAATCAATCGCTCTTGCTGGCCGACCGGCTCAATCGACGCCTGTCCCTACCACTTTCCTACGATAACCTCGTCCGCCTGCGCCGGACGGAGCCGCAGACGGAACTGAGCCGGACCGCACGGCTGGCCAACCTCAGGAAAGCCTTTGCCGTACTCCGCCCCGACGAGGTCAAGGGAAAGCGCATTGTGCTCGTAGATGACGTGATGACCACAGGCACCACGGTCAACGAATGCGCGAAGGCCCTGCGCAAGGCGGGAGCCGCCGATATCTACGTCGGCACCCTGGCTCGCACGCTGTGAAAAGAGAAGAGCCTACGACGAATAGCGTATGGCATGATAAGAGAAGAGCTTATGGCAAGACCGGATCTGACTATATGCTATACGCCATATGCTCTTTTCTTATCTGACCATAGGCCATATGCTATAAACCATTAGCTCTTGGAGTTTGGTCAATGCCGATCTACGAATACCGCTGCAAGGATTGCGGAAAACGAAGCAGCCACCTGGTCTTAAACATCCGCAATCCCACGCCAGCGGCTTGCACCCACTGCCGGAGCGCCAAGCTGGAACGGATCATGTCCCGGTTTGCCTCGCCCAAGTCGGAAGAGGCTCGCCTGGAATCCATGGCGGATCCCAGCAAGTTCGGCGACCTGGATGAAAACGACCCCCAAAGCATGGCGCGATTCATGAAAAAAATGGGGAGCGAGATGGGCGAGGACTTCGGCGACGAGTTCGACGAGGCGCTGGAAGGCGCCGGGGAGGACCTTGGGCAGGAGGCGCATGGTACGGCTGAGTCGACCTCCACTGACCTAAATTGACATATACCGACATGCGAGATTGCTTGACATTTTCACGCTTTCTTCCTAGACTGACACCTATGTCTATGGCCTATTCTTTCAAGGTCTTCGCGTGATCGACCATGCCGCTGCAATCCCATTCTACCCAGAGCGCCAAGAACGAACTGCTCACAGCGGAAGAGACCTGCCGCTATCTCAAGATCGCGCAGCGGACGTTGTACCGGTACATCCAGGATCGCCACATGCCGGCTTTCAAGCTGGGAAAAGAATGGCGCTTCGTGCGTTCTGACTTGGAACAGTGGCTCCGCCAACGAGCAGCGGTCCGGCCGCGGCGGCGCTCGGCTCGGCGTTAACCGAGGGGGCTTTCTATGTTTGCTGGTTCCTATCCGTGCAAATTGGATGAAAAGGGCCGTTTTATCGTGCCCTCCCCCATGCGCGAACGCTTGGAGACCGAGGGGAACGGCGTCGTCTTTATCAAGGGCCCGGAACAGTCGCTCTGGGTCTATTCCACGGTCGAGTGGGAACGGGTGCTGGACGGAGTCAAGGTGCGGCTGGACGAGGACCAGAGCCGGCTGTTCATGCATACGGTCGTCTCCGAGGCCGGCACTTCCGAAGTGGACAAAGCGGGACGGATTTTGATCCCGGGACGCCTGCGGAAAATGGTGCCGGTGGAGGAAGACCTGGAAATCGTGCTGGTGGGACTCTTCAACCACATGGAAATTTGGAATCCCTCCGAATGGCGCCGCTATTTGAGCCGGAACGAAGAGAAGGGCGAGCAGGCCCTCAGCAAGATTTCAAACCTGCTCTCGCACCGATAACGTGCCACGCCTTTCCCGCAGAAACCCATCACGCTTGAAGCCGGTGTCTGTTCGCTTGACCTCCTACCGTTCCCCCCCCCACGCTCCTCCCTCATCAGCAGCGACCGGGACGCAGCCCCGCCGCTTGGGCGCATTGCAACTGGCCCGCGTCAGGTCTCAACCCCGTCATGTGCAGATGGTTATGCCGGATCCGGCCCCAGCTTCGATTACATCCGACCGCCTGGCGTTGACCCTGCCGGTCCCACCGAGCATCAATCACCAATACGCAACCGTGAACGGCCGACGCGTGCTCTCCGCCCTGGGGCGCCGCTACAAAGCACTGGTCGCACAGCAGGCCTTGCTTGTCCTTGCCCAAGCCCATCACCGTCAGACGTTGCTCCGAGCCTTGGGGAAAGACGCCCTCGCCCTGACCATTCACTTTCACTTCACCTCGCCACTACGCCGCGACGTCGACGGGGGGCTCAAGATCGCCCAAGACGCCCTGTGCGAGGCGCTCGGAATCAACGACAATCGGATCGTGGAAGTGCACCTGTACAAAAACCGTGACGCCGCCCGCCCCCGCATCGAGGCAACGCTCTCTTCCTCAACCATCCTGGCCCCCATGGGAGCACAGCATACCGCACAGGATCAGACCGCCACCCGATAGCCCAGTCAGTTCAACCGGCCTCATTCCTTGTCGCAGTCCCATCCAACCTCTGGCTCCGCAAGACATCATCCACTTTGCCACCTCCTTGCTTCGTTCAAGCAAATGAATGGCACGACCGATAAGGCAAGAACAGAGAGGCTCCTGGTCTGCCACATCGACGTGACGGCACAGGGCAAGGGGGAACTCTAGGCAAATACGGTTATCAATAATCTTGCTTGCGCGCGAGTTGACCAAGCACTAGAGCAACGCCGGTACCTGGCGAGCGTGCGCGATGGAAACGCTGTATGAAAGCCTTGATCGCCGATGACGACCAAATATCCCAGCGTATCCTGAAGACCGCCCTCTCAAAATGGGGCTACGAGGTCACGGCGGTCCAGGATGGCGCGGAAGCATGGGAAGCTCTGCAGCGCGCAGACAGCCCCCAGCTCGCCATCCTCGACTGGATGATGCCAAAACTGGACGGCATCCAACTTTGCCAAGAAATCAGAAAGCGAACCGCTCAGCCTTACACGTACCTCCTCTTGCTCACGTCAAAAACCTCCAAATCCGACATCGTCAAAGGGCTGACCGCCGGGGCGGACGACTATCTGACCAAGCCCATCGACCTGGACGAACTGAGAGCCCGCATCCAAGCCGGCCAACGCATTTTGAACTTGCAGACGGAACTGATCGCGGCACGGGAAGCCTTCCAGAACCAAGCGACGCACGATTCGCTCACCGGCCTCTGGAACCGGGCGGCCATTCTCACCGCTTTAGAACGCGAACTCGCCCGCGCGAGACGCAAGCAGACCTCATTCGCCGTCATCCTCGCCGACCTGGATCACTTCAAGGACACCAACGACACCTATGGGCACATCGCTGGAGACCTCGTGCTCGCTGAAGCCGCAAAGCGAATGCGCTCGGTGTTACGGCCCTATGATACGATCGGCCGGTATGGGGGGGAGGAGTTTCTCATCGTACTCCCAGGCTGTGATGAGCTTGGCGCCATGCACACCGCGGAGCGGCTTCGGACCTGCCTCGATCAGACCCCCCTCGAAATCACCGATGGCCACACGATTCCGATCTCCATCAGCCTGGGAGTGGCCCTAGGCGTGGCTGACGACCGGGGGACTGCCACCCAGTTCATCAAATCGGCGGATGCCGCGCTCTATCGTGCAAAGGGAAGAGGACGCAACTGCGTCGAGATGGCGCAGCCGGAAGACCGTGAGTCATGGGTTGTCAGGTCCTAGCCAAGGGCCCGCGCAAACAACCCTGGAGGGACCGCACCGACCCGTGCATACGCATCACCACACGCGCCGACGGCCTTATGCCTGGCTCTCGACGACCATCCTCATGCTGACGGTCGTGGTCGTGGGAGTCGGCGCCATCGGCATCCACTTCGTTAAAACCCGCTTGCTCGCCACCACGGGAGAGAGCTTGGCGCTCGCCGCCACAGGGATTGCGGGCAAGCTGGATCTCCTCCTCGCCGAACGATACAGCGACATCAGCCTGCTTGCACAGAACGCCGTCTTCCAACAACAGGACCGGGCCGCCATGACCCAACACCTGCTGGCGATGCAGGCTCTTTACCCGGTCTATCAGTGGCTGGCCGTCACCAACTCCACGGGACACCTCATCGCCTCCACAGACCCAGCCAGCATCGGTCAAGACCGAAGCCCAGACGACTGGTTTCGAAACACGCGCGATCAGGGCCGTCCGGTGGTCCACGATGCAGCGGTCTCCCAAGAATCCGATGGGACCATGGCCGTCTCCTTTACCGCCCCGATCCTGGATCACGAGGGCAATTTCCTGGGTGTCGTCACCACACGGGTGGGCCTCCCTGTGCTGGAGGACACCTTCACACAGACCGTCGTGGCACTCCAAGCCCAGCACGGAACCGACACACGGATCGAGTATCAGTTCCTGACCCGTCACGGCGAGCTCATTGCCGACTCGGTCTTGCGGGAAGAAGGACATCGTAATCTCAAGACGCTTCGAGTCCCCTCAGCCCTGTTGTATGACTCAGCCCCACCCGGTTTCGTCGAAGAGACCCACGAACGCCGGCACGAGCCGGTCATCACGGGCTACGCCCAGATCAAGAGCGGTAACACGTTCACGGACCTGGGATGGGGCATCCTGGTTCGCATCGACCGCAGCAACGCCGTCGCCCCCGTGAACGTCGTCGCGTGGAAACTCGGATTAGCCGGAGGGACGGTGCTCGTGCCGATGCTTGGCTTCCTTCTCTGGGCTACCGGCCGCCTGCGAGCAGAATGGACGCACGCCCACCTGCGTGATCGGGCCATTGCCGCCAGCAGCAACGGCATCGTGATCACCGATCCCCATCAAACGGACAACCCGTTTATCTCTGTCAACGCCGCCTTCACGAAGATGCTGGGCTACGCTGAAGATGAGATCTTGGGCCGGAGCTGGCAAATTCTCGAAGGTCCCTCGACCGACCGAGCCGCTGTCGCCGAACTCCAGGCGGCGCTGCGCGAGCAGCGGAGCTGCGCAATC
>JACQCB010000084.1 GCA_016201805.1 Nitrospirota bacterium
CGGGATGCCATCAACTCGGCCGGCGGGAGCGTCACGGCCTCCATCGTGAGCGCCGGGGCCGGCTCCACTCCCTACCGGCTGGTCCTGTCCGCCAATACGCCAGGCGCCAGCAACGCCATCACGATTACGAACAACAATACGACCCTCGACTTTACGAACAAGAAGATCGAAAACGCCTATGCGGCGACGACCAACAGCTATGCCGGGACCGCCTCTTCCAACGCCGGAACTGCCTACACGGGGACGACCAATAAAACATTTTTGGCAAAAATTGTAACAGGAGGGGCGGCCGGGGTCGCGACCTACAAGTATTCGATCGACGGCGGCATCACCTATCTTGGCGCCAACGGGGCCACCTATAACGGCTCGAATGCGATTACGACCCAAGGCACTCTGACGAACTACATCGACAGTGCAGTTGCTTCAAACTCGACCAACGAGGGTGTCCAGATCGCGTTCGGCGCCGGCACCCTGGCCGCAGACGATAGCTTTACCGTCAATGTTTATAACCCGACGATGCAAGCCGCCCAGGATGCGGTCGTCAAGATCGACAATACGACGGTCACCCGGTCCTCCAATACCATCACGGATGCGATTCAGGGCGTCACGATGAACCTGACGCAGGTGGACACGTCCAATGCCGTGACGCTCAGCGTCGCCACGGACACGTCCGGCCTCAGCGAGAAAATCAAAAATTTCGTCAATTCCTACAACGATGTGAATGCGTTCTTGGCGGATCAGCTTAAATATGACCCTAAGACAAAGAAGGGTGGCACCCTCCTGTCCGACTCCTCGATCCGGACAGTCCAGGCCCTACTCAGGAACGTCATCAGCAACGGCATTCCCGGTCTGACGACAGGGAAGATGAACCTCTCGCAGATCGGGATCACCTCGGACAGCAAGACCGGCACGCTGAAAGTGAACGATGCCACCCTCTCGGCGGCAATCTCTTCCGATCCGGACGGGATCAAGCGGCTGTTTCTGGGGATCGGCACGCCGAGCAATTCGGCCATCGCCTTCAACAGTCTGACCGCCAAGACCGGGGCTGGGACCTATGGGATCGCGCTCACGATTGCCCCCCAGAAGGCCGGCCTGGGCGGATCGTCGGATGCGACCATGCAGAACATTTCCTCCACCGGTCTGACCAGCGCCGAAGTGCTGTCCTTCACATACAGCAGCAACTACACGGAGACCTCTCCCGCAACGACTTCCTTCGCCGTCACGCTGACGGCAGGGTCGAAGATCAACGACGTGGTGAGCGTGTTGAACAGCGCCTTTGCGACGCAGAAAGTCGGGCTCTCGGCCTCCAACGACAATAGTAGCGGAAAACTCAAGATCACCTCGACCGATTATGGGAAGGATATCCGTTTTACCGTCATCTCCGATCAAGGAGGGGTGACCCAGACGGGAATCGGCACGACGATCAGAACGGCCCAGGGAGTGAACATTGCCGGGACGATCAACGACCATTCGGCAACGGGAAAAGGCAAGGTCCTGACCAGCAGCTCAGGCTTTGCCGAGGACGGGCTGAGCATCAGTTCCGAAACGACGACGACGGGACTCTTCGGGACGATCGCCGTTTCGCGTGGAGTGGGCGATCAGTTGGTTGCCAAACTGGGCGGCTATACCGATCCGAAATCGGGTATTTTCGCGACGAAGACCACGGGCTTGCAAGCCAGCATCGATCGCTTGTCCGAGAGCATCAAGAAAATTAACGCTCAGGCGACCAACGAGGGGGAGCGGCTGCGCAAGCAATTGATCCGACTCGAAAGCGTCATGGCACAGTTTCAGGCGTCGAGTAATTATCTGACCAATCAACTGAGCAAGCTTCCGTCGTACTCAACCAAGTAGGATGCAAAGGATAAGGGGATAACGGGGGAACATGACAAACCATTTGAACGCGAATGTCTATCAACACAGCCAAATCAGCTCTGCCGATCCTGTCGAGTTGATCGTCTTGCTCTACGACGGCACGATCCCAAGAGATGGCCAAAGGCAATCACTTGGCCTCCGGCATCGCCCTCTATCGGGCACTGGCGATCCTGGCGGAGTTGCGTAAATCGCTGAACATGCAAGATGGCGGGGAAGTGGCGGTGAATCTGGACCGCCTCTACCTGTTCATGCACGAGGAACTGGTACAGGGGAATCTGGAACGAAAGCCCGAACGCCTCGACAAGGTGTTGCCGATGCTCTTGGACTTGCGCGAAGCCTGGGGAGAGATCGCCAACCAGGCCAAGGCGGTGGTTGCAGCAGCGGCGTCGGCCGGTGCAGCGGGGGCTGCGGCCTATCGTGGAGCTTCGGAATCGGCCGGTCTGGCCATCAAAGCGTAAGGAGCACCGATGGAACTCGCTCAGCTTGAGGAACGATACCGGCGGTTTATCGCCTTGATGGAGACGGGGGCGGCCGCCATCGAGCAGGAGGATGTCGAGGCGGTGGAAACTGTTGCCCAGGACTCGGCCGTCTTGCTGAGGGAACTTGAAACCGCCTGGGGCGAGGTGGAGCGGCTGAGCCACCAGGCCGGTTTGCCCCAGGATGAGGCGGCCTTGACGCGGCTGGACCTGCTGATGCGCGAGGCGCTGGGCCGTTCCGATCGCAACCAACGCAGGGTCGAGCAGTGGGTCGGGCAGACGCAGGCCTCACTCCGCGCGATCGCCAAGGGAAGCGCAGCCCTGGCCGGCTACGGGGGCCTCGGCCGTCAGGGTGAGAGCCTCATGAACACCCAGGCTTAAATAAGGTGAAGCGTTATTCGTGAAGCGTATCTCGTCTGACGCTTTCACGTTTCACGGGTTCGAGGAGTTATGGGCATCGACTTCGGCCAGATTCATAACTTGGTGCGGACGTACCAGCGCGTCCTGGATTTGGACACCCCCAGTTCGTCTCATGCCGAGCAAGCGGCTCACGAGGACGATCGGGTCTCCATCTCGGAGGAGGCGCGTCTCCTGAGAAACCCCGACAAACATCAGGTCAAGAAGCCGGACCCGCCCGATACCGGCCGTTGAGCCAAGGCCATGGGACAGGGCAGACCACGTCTCTCATGCGATGCCGGGTCCATGCGAAGCTCAGCACCCGGCAAATATTACCCTTCGCATCAGTCCTTCACCATGCCGGCGGCCTCTGCCTTGACGGAAATCAGGCTCTGGGCCGGTCGGCGTCGGCATTTCCCCTCGCTGCTGTCTGGCACGCTCCTTGAACCCTTCCCCGGCGCAGGGAACAAATTGCCTGCGCCAACCCGCGCCTGGTCGGCGCGAAGGGAGGGTCCCATGAGAGCCACGACAACCGATTCCATCCGTGTCCTTGTGTTGAGCGCAGACGAAGACCTGCGCCGGGCCCTTCATCTGCGAACGGCGCGGGCAGGGTATGCGGTGGAGGCCGTCGCAACGGAAGACGAACTTCTGAGCCAGGTGACCCGCCGGTCCGCCGAGGCCGTGCTCTGCCACGTCCAGGAACAAGGCGACGGGACTCTGGCCCTCTTGCACCGGTTGCGGGAACGCCAGTGCGATGCCTGTTTGGTTCTCATCGGCCCCGATCTCGGCGCCGAACGGACCGCCGCGCTGCTGCGTGCCGGCGCATTCGACTATCTCACCAGCCCGGTGAAAACGGGCCGGCTGAAAGACGCGCTCCGGCAGGGCCTGGAGGTCCGCCGCTCCTTCATTCAGGTCCGTGAGCTCTCCGACAAGCTGAAAACGGCCAACCAAGACCTCTCGCACGAACGGGACGGCTTGCAGCGATGGAATCACAACTTGGTCTTGCTGAACGAGCTCAGCCAGGCCTTCGCCGGCACGTTGGATGCGGATGAGATCGTGCAGATGGTCGGGGATCGGCTGACGAAGATTCTCAACGTCGACGTGCTCGGGCTCCTGTGGTTTCAGCCGCGCCGTGTGTGGGTCCATGCCTCGGGATCCATCGACGAGGGGTTGGTGGAGCAGGTTCGTCAGGCGTTGCTGGCCGAGGGCGACGGCCTCGGGACGGAGCGCCGGAGGAAGAAGCAGTCGGCCGGCGCGTCGGAGCAGCCCGTGCACCGGCTGCTGGTCTGGCCGGTTGAAACGCTCGAGGTCCCGCTGATGGTGGCGAAGGAGCGGATGGGGCTGATACGCCTGCAGCGCATGCAGGGGGAGCCCTTCGATGCCTATCAGGTGGAGTTGATCAAGGCCGTGGTGACGTCGCTGTCCCTGGCGATTCGGAACGCCCACACGCACAGCCAGGTCCAGAACCTTGCCATGACGGACGGCCTCACCAATCTGTTGAACCGGCGGGCCTTCTCGAACATTCTCGCCCGCGAGTTCAAAGAAGCCGAGCGGTACCGGACGCCGCTGTGCCTGATCATGGCCGACGTGGACCATTTCAAGCGGATCAACGACCGGTTCGGCCATCCGGTCGGAGACCGGCTGCTCAAGGAAGTGGCCGCCTTGTTCGGACAGGCCGTCCGTTCCGTGGACGTCGTGACACGGTTCGGCGGCGAGGAGTTTGCGGTTATCCTGCCCCGGACCGATGCGATGCAGGCCCTGGTCCTGGCCAACCGCATCCGGGAGGCGATCGAGCGGCATGTCTTCACGGTCAACGGTTCGCGGATCGGCCTGACCGTCAGCATGGGGGTCGCCCAGATTCCCGACCCGCAGGTCGGGACCATGGATGAATTTGTGGCCATGTCCGACGCCTTGCTCTATCAGGCAAAGTCGAGCGGGCGGAATCGCGTGGAAGCGGCCCGGCCGGCTGCGGCCTTGGTGGCCGATGCCGCGCTCTGCGCCCAAAGCGCACCGGCCTCCACGGCGAATGTCTGGTGACGTCGATGGGAAAAAACACCGCAAGCCAGAGCGATGAACGGCGGGACCTTGTCCGCATCGACGACAAGCTCTTGCTCGAATACAACCTCGTGGGGGAGGCGCCGCAGGCCCCGCGTTGCGAGACCGAACAACAGACGGACGAGGCGATCGCCGCCTTCATCGCCAGGCCCACGACGGAATTGTTTGCCGGCGCGGCGGCGAACGAGACGGAAACCGTGCTGAGGCCGTGGCTGACGAAGCTGGACTGGGTCATGGCGCTGGTTCTGAAGACCCTCGCCAAAATGAGCCCGCAGGCCCTGGCGATGCCACGACTGACCGACGTCAACGTCAGCGGCGGCGGACTGTCTTTCGCAACGGAGCGGTTGGTGAAGAAACATGACCAACTGGAGATCCGGCTCATTCTGCCGCCGTTTGTCCCCATCCTGGCGACGGTGGAGGTCATCCGGGTGGCCCCCGCCAAGCCAGAAGCGACGGGGCAAATCGTGGCGACGCGTTTTGCTTCCATCAGGTCGGAGGACCGGGAGTGTCTCATCCGTCACGTCTTGAAGGTGCAGGCGGAACGGCTGCGCAGCCGCCGACTCAGCAGTGTTTAGCAGGATGTTGAAAAAGTCCGCCAGCTTTGTTCTCGCGTCGCTTCGAGGCTCGACGTACCGCAAAGAGTACGACTCGCCTCTTCGCTCGCTGCGGCCGCGTGCGTGGATAAGGCGCGTCTTGGCGCGCCGGGGTGGGCGGGTGAGAAGTCGGTCTTTTTGACCATCCTGCGGGCTCTTTTCAGATCGTCATCGACTCGCTGCACTCTCACCTTCCACGGTCGAGAAAATAGTTTTTCAACAGTCTGTTAAATGGGCTGCGGCGCAGCCGGTTCATTCAACTGGAGCATGAGCGCATCGGCGATGCGGTTGAAGGCGGCGGCGGCCGGCGATTCCGGCGCCTGGTCGACGACGGGAAGGAAGCTGCGGACCGACCGCTCCACGGCCTCGTCGTCAGGAACGTCGCCCAGCACGGTCAGATCTCCTCCGACGTATTTCTGAAGCAGTTTCCTGAGCTGCAGCGTGTTGACTCGCGATCGTCCGGAGACCCGGTTGAGGATCAGGCAGGGGCGGAAACTCTTCAAGGCCTCCTCCACGAGTGCCCGGCCCGCCGCGTCGGTCTTGCCGGCCACCTCCAGCACTTCTTCGACGCTGCTGAAGTCCCGGTCGGAAAGCGCATCGGACATGGCATCGCGCGCCAGAAACGCCGAGAGCACGCGCCGGATGGCCGCCAGTTTGATAAAGCGATACAGATCCAGCACGGAGGTGGGGTCCGGGGTGGCCACGGCCAACTGCCGGTCGGCCATCAGAAAGAAGTCCAAGGCATGGTAACTGGTGCCGGCCCCGACATCCACGACGACCAGATCGGCGTCCACCTCCTTGAGACGCCGGATCAGCCGCTTTTTCTTCGCGTAGGGCATGTTGGCCGTGGCGAGCGTCTCGCCGGTTCCGACGATGAGCCGGAGCCCCGGACAGATCTCCAGAGGTTGTGCCACCGCCTCCAGCGAGTCCACGCGCCGGCTCAGAAAGTCGGTCAGGGTGAGGAGCGGATGGAAGAGCCCGAAGAGGATGTGCAGGTCGGCTCCACCGACGTCTAAATCCGCCAGGATGACCCGCTTCCCGCGGCGGGCCAGCAACACCGCCAGATTGCCGGCCACGACGCTCTTGCCCACGCCCCCTTTGCCTGACGCCACCGAGATGATCGTTGCCATAAGGCACCAATTTTAAATGATAAATGTTGAATGTTCAATTCAACATTCAGCATTGACACTTTTTCCCACAGCCGGCCGGTGCCTCAAGTTTCCGCCCCTGAAGGCCGATAACTCCATTCGAGATGAATAACACTTTGTCGGCAACAATGAGCCTAAGCGAAGACCAGCGCCCAGGAGCGGACGGCGAGATTCTGACCGTGCAGGAGGTGGCCCGGTTCCTTCGGGTCCCCAAATCCACGGTCTACAAGCTGGCCAGACTGGGGCAACTGCCGGCCTCCAAGATCGGAAAACACTGGCGTTTTCTTCGTCGGGACATCCAGGACTGGATGCACGACAGGGCCAATCAGGTCTCGGAGAACCCGCGCCTCATGGTTTCCGCTGGATCGTCGGTTCGGTAGGTCTGCGGGACCGCGCGTCTTTGCCAGGGTGATCCCGCTTGGCGCGGAATACCTATGCGTGCATTCAGCCAGATAGGCGAGCCTCCCCGGCACTCCCTCGAGTGGCTGCAACAGCAAGACCCGGCTGTTCGCCGAGAGGCGCTGGACGAGCTTGCCTCGGACAGCCGCACGGAGTTCCGAGAACAGTCCGTCGACATCCTGGCGGCATCGCTGAAGGACGGCAACCCAGGGGTGCAGCAGGCGGCCGTGAACGGCTTGATCCGCATGAAAGGCCCCCTGGTGGTGCAACGGATGGTGGAACTGCTGCGCGAACCTCCGGCCGTCCGCAACATGGCGGTCGAAGTGATCGAACAGAGCATGCCCGATGCGATCGAGGCCACCCTGCCGGTGCTCGACTCGGCCGACCCCAATGTCAGAAAGCTCATCGTCGATGCGTTCGGCAAGCAGACCGATCCCCGCGTCATCCAGCCGCTCGTGAAGCTGCTGGCGGATCCAAACCCCAACGTGCGAGCCTCTGCCGCCGAGGCGCTGGGGCACCTTCGGGCCGGCGCCGCGGTGCACGGGCTCATTGCGCTGCTGCACGACGAAGAATGGGTGGTGTTCTCCGCGATCGGCGCCCTGGCTGAAATCGGCGACCAGGCCGCCCTGGCGCCTTTGCTCGACCTGATTCGGCACGACCAGGGGGCCGTGCGATACGCCGCCGTCGAAGCGATTGCCGGGCTGGATCGGACTGGAGCCACCGCACCGGTCCTGGCGGAACTGGTGGCGTCGGCGGACAGCGCGCTTCGCCCCGCGCTGATCAAGACCTTGGTGGCGATCATGGGCGGCCGGACCAACCGTGCCATGGCGGAGTTCTGGCGTTCGTTGGAGCGGCCACGCTGGCTGGGACTCTTGACCGAGGCGCTCGGCGACGAGGCCCCGGACACCAGGCTGGCGGCCATGCTTGGGCTGGGACTCTTGGGAGATCGTCGTGGCACGCAGCCTATTTTGAACGCCTACCGGGAACTGGAAAATCCAACCGAGGAGGTGGCGGACCGGGTGGTCATCGCCTTGGTCGGCACGGGAGATGTCCAGGCGTTGATGCGCACGGTCGCTTCGGACTCTGACCCGGCCGGTGCGGTCGCCATCCGCGCGTTGGGCGAACTCGGGTCGAGCGAGGCGGTGGCCGCGCTGATGCAGGTGCGACGGACGAGCCATGACTGGGAGCGACGCATGCTCGCGCTCAGAGCGCTCGGCAAGATTGGAACCGACGAGGCGCTGAAGGGCATTACGGAAGCGGTCGAGGATCGCACCGGCTACATTCGTTGCGAGGCGATCCGTCTCCTGGGCGAGTCCGGCCACGCGATGGCCGGCGAAACGCTGCTGACCATGTTGAAAGCCGAACGCTATCAGGATGTGCGGGACGTGATCGTGGAGGCCTTGGTCCGAGCCGGAGGACACACGGTCATGGTCGAGCTGGCCGGCCAGCTCGAACACAGTCGGCCGGAAGTGCGGGCCGCGGCTGCGCGGGCGATCGGTTTGGCGAAGCTGCCAGAAGGGTTGGCCTCTTTAGGAGACGCGATGAACGATCCGGAGTGGCGCGTTCGAGAAGCCGCGGTGACGGCCATCGGGTGCTACGACGACGCCGGTGCGCTCAAGATGCTCCTCCTGGCCCTGGCCGATGACCATGAACGAGTCCGATTGGCGGCCACGCTGGGCGTCGCCCGCTGGAAGACGCCGGAAGCCAAGGGGGCCTTAGTCGCACAGTGTTTGCGAGATCCCGACGTCTGGGTCCGGTACCGGGCGGCGGAGTGCCTGGGGCATCAGGGTGCGACGGAGGCGGTGCCTGCGCTTGCGGCGATCCTGGACAATCATCGTGAACCGGCGCTGTTGCAGCGAGCGGTGGTGACGGCCTTGGGCAGCATCGGCGGGACGCCGGCCCATGCCGCGCTGACCGCGTTCCTGCCCAAGGCGGATGACGACCTCCGGAATGCCGTGACGCAGGCGCTGGAGGAGTGCAGTCGGCAGTCAACCGGAGACGCCCAGCCGAAGGGCGTTTCCTAAGATGCAAGGATGCGCGCAGATGGAGCTGAGTCCGGCCACTTTTGTCAGCCTCCGGGACCTGATTTACGAGCGGAGCGGGATTTTTTTTCAGGAGAACAAGAAGTATCTCCTGGAAGGACGCCTGCAGGCTCGGATCAAGGAGCGCAACTGCGCCTCCTATGAGGAATACTACAACCTCCTCAAGTTCGATGCCTGGCGGGACAAAGAGCTCAGCACGCTGTTCAATCTGGTGACCACCAATGAGACGTTCTTCTACCGCGATTTGGCGCAGTTGCAGACCTTCATGGAGATGATCGTGCCGGCGATCATGAAAACCAATGCGGGGACATCGAGTGTGAAAATCTGGAGCGCGGCGGCCTCGACCGGCGACGAGGCCTACACGTTGGGCATGATGCTGCTGGAACATCCGGCCTTGGCCAAGTGGTCGATCGAAATCCTCGCGACCGACATCAGCGAGGCGACCTTGAATTTGGCCCGCAAGGCCGTCTACGGCGACTATGCGGTCCGCAACATTCCGCCGGCCTTGCTCCAGAAATACTTCACGGTGCTCGACGGACAGTACGTCCTGTCGGCCAAGGTAAAGCATCTGGTGAAGTTGGCCAACATGAACCTCTACGATTCGGCTCGCTTGAAGATGGTCCGCGGGATGGACGTGATCTTCTGTCGCAACTGCCTGATCTATTTTGACGAAAAGGCGAAGAAGAAGATCATCGACAATCTCTACGATTGCTTGAGTCCAAACGGGTATCTGGTGGTCGGGTTCTCGGAGTCCCTGCACAACATTACGCGGGCGTTCCGGCCGTTGCAGGGGAACCGGGCGGTGGTGTATCAGAAATTGTAGGGCGCGAGAGGCGATAGGGCGGACGCTTGCCTATAGCCGTCGGTCTCGGCCGCTAACCTGCGAGGGAGCGAGATGAGCAAGTCGATTTTAATCGTCGATGACTGTGCCACGACCAGACGCCTGGTCGGGCTCTACATGAAGCAGGAGGGCTATGCGCTGGTCCAGGCCGAAAACGGGCTGGAGGCGTTGGAGAAATTGGCCCGCAGTCCGGTAGACCTCATCATCACGGACATGAACATGCCGCAGATGGACGGGGTGGCCTTGACGCGATCCTTGAAGCAGGATCAGACCCTCGGGTCGATTCCGGTCCTCATGTTAACGTCGGAAGATGCCGATAATGAACGCAAGAATGGACTGGCAGCAGGGGCCGCCGCCTATTTGACCAAGCCGATCAGCCATGACCGACTGGTGCAGGAAGTGCGGCGGCTGCTCGGAAGCGCTGCATAAGGAGGAGAAGCGATGCCGGCGGATCCCAACATGAAAATCATGGTCGTGGACGATATGTCGACGATGCGCAGAATCGTCAAAAATATCCTGAAGCAGCTCGGGTTTGCGAACCTCGATGAAGCGGAAAACGGGCAGGAGGCGCTGGCCAAGCTGAAGGCGGACAAATTCGGCTTCGTGGTTTCAGACTGGAACATGCCCGTGATGAGCGGGATCGAACTGCTGCGGGCTATTCGGGCCGACGGGGACTTGAAGGACATTCCGGTCCTGATGGTCACCGCCGAAGCACAGAAAGAGAACATCGTCGAAGCCGCACAGGCCGGCGTGAGCAACTACGTCGTGAAGCCGTTCACCGCCGAAACATTACAGGAAAAGATGAACAAGATTTTCAAATAAACGATGTACTTGGTGAGGGAGGCGATCGTGGCGGAACTCGACAAGAAACTCTACGGTGAACTGGGCGAACTAGCCCGCTATATCGAATCGACGATGGGCAAGCTCCGGCATATGGAATCGCCGATGATGGCCACGGCGACGCAAATTCCACAAGCCTCGGAACACCTGTCGGACCTCACCAGGCTGACGGAGGAGGGCACCCACGCCGTCATGGAACTGACGGAGGAAATCCAGGGCAACCGCGCGCGGGCGGTGACGGTCCTCAACGAGTTGGCGGAGGCGCTCGCCCGAGTCGGCCTGGATGCCGCCCGCGTCAAGCTCGACACCGTCAAGCAGATGTTGGCGGACGACGACAAGCACCTGCTCGACATCATGACGGCGCTCTCGTTTCAAGACTTGGTCGGGCAGCGGATCAAGAAGATCGTCGCGATCCTGGAGGATGTCGAACACAAGCTGCTGGAGATGATTGTCGTATTCGGCCTCAAGCAGGAAGGCGGCCAGGCGGTGCACGACGGCAAGGCGACCGAAATGCTGAAACAACTGGAAGCCTCCCGCAGCACGGCGCTGAAGCAGGATCTGGTCAACAACATCTTGGATGAGTTCGGATTCAACTGAGGATGCCGAAGACACGGAGTGAAGGGATTGAGACGAGAGGGCCGCAGCCCTCCTGCCGCATGCCCCACGCCGCGCGCCGTCACCGGAGGTGCCCATGAGCGACGAGATGGAAGAAATCCGCAACGACTTCCTGGTCGAGTCGCAGGAGATGATCGAACTGTTGGACCAACGGTTCATCATCCTGGAGACGGATCCTGCCAACGCGGAACTGTTGAACGAAATCTTCCGGGCCATGCACAGCATGAAGGGATCGGCCGGGTTTTTGGGGTTCACCCACCTGGTGGATGTCACCCATCGCGCCGAGAGCATTCTGAATAAGCTCCGGCAGGGGGACATGACGGTGACGCCTCAGGTGATCACGGCCATTCTGGAGGCCATCGATGTGGTCAAGCTGCTGATGGCCGACATTCGCGAGTCGGGCACGGATGCACATGTCCAGACCGAGGCCGTGTCCCAAAAGCTGGACCAGGTCCTGGCCGGCAAGACGGGGGGCGCCGCGGCGCCGACGCCGGCCCCGCCTTCGACCGCGGCACCGACACCGGCTCCGGCGGCCGCGCCGACCGTGGCGGAGACCGTGGCGAAGCCGATCCCGCCGGCGGAACCGGCCGGGGACTCCGCTCAGGCCTCGACCAAATTGGGCGAGATCCTCATCAACGAGGGCGCCGCCTCCAAAGAGCAAATCATCGAAGCACTGGACCGGCAAGAGCACAGGCCGCCCTTGGGCGAGATTCTGGTCCAGTCGCAGGTCATCAGCGAACAGACGCTCGACGCGGCGCTGCAGAAACAACAGGTCAAGGGCACCCGCAAGGGAGAGGAAGAGCAGACGATCCGGGTGGAGACGCGGCGTCTGGACAGCGTGATGAACCTGGTGGGCGAACTGGTGCTGGGCCGAAACCGCATGATGAAAATCGGCGGCGGCCTCGACCAGTCGCACGAGAACGACCCGCTGGTCCGGGAGTTGGGGGAGACGCTGGCCCAGCTCAACCTCGTCACGACCGATCTGCAACTGGCGGTCATGAAGACCCGCATGCTGCCGATCCGGAAGGTGCTCTCGAAGTTTCCCCGTATGGTGCGCGACCTCTCGCAGAAGATGGGCAAGCAGGTGCGGCTCGAACTCCAGGGCGAGGAGACCGAGTTGGACAAGTCGGTGGCGGACGAAATCGGCGATCCGCTCGTCCATCTGGTGCGGAACGCCATCGACCACGGCCTCGAGCCGGTGGCCGATCGCCAGAAGGCCGGCAAGCCGATCGAAGGGATCGTGTGCATTTCGGCTTGTCAGGAAGGGAACAGCATCGTCATCCGGATCGAGGACGACGGCCGCGGCCTGCAAGTCGAGAAGATCAAGGCCAAGGCGCTGGCGAACGGCGTCGTGAGCGAGGCCGAGTTGGCCGCCATGGACCCGCGCCAGATCATGAACTTGATCTTTCTGCCGGGCTTCAGCACGGCCGACCAAGTCACGGACGTCTCGGGCCGCGGCGTCGGCATGGACGTCGTCCGCACCAACATCCGGCGGATCAACGGGACCGTGGAGGTCCAGTCCCAGTTGGGCAAGGGCAGCCAGATCACGATCAAGCTGCCGCTCACCATCGCCATCATTCAGGCCTTGCTGGTGGAAGTGGAGCAGGCCACCTTCGCGATCCCGCTGGGGTCGGTCGTCGAGGCGGTGAAGATCACGCGGGCCGACATCAAGACGATCAACGGACGCGAAGTGCTCAACCTGCGCGAGCGGGTCCTGCCGCTGCTCAGGCTGACCGATGAGTTCGAAATTCAGCCGGACGTCGAGCGCGACAAGTTCTATGTGGTGGTGGCAGGGATGGGGGAGAAGCAAGTCGGGGTCGTCGTGGACCGTCTCCGCTCGCAGGAAGAAGTCGTCATCAAGTCCATGGGGGATTACCTGAGCAATCTGAAAGGGATCGCCGGCGCCACGATCACCGGCGAGGGAAAAGTCGTGCTGATTCTGGACATCGCCGAACTGTTGCAGGACATCCGGATGAATCACCTGGCGGAAGTCGCGGCCTGAGCCGGCGGCGCGTGAAACGTCGTTCGTGAAGCGTGACATGTCCCCGTGACGAGTGACAGGTGACACGTGACGAGTGCCGAAAGGTAAAGGAGCATTAGGCATGAGCGCGGATTCTAGTAAGCAGCATCAGCAAATGTCTTCACCCGTCACCCGTCACGCGTCACTGGTCACGTGTTTGGAGAGGAGAAAGCCATGTCGACGCTGATCAAAGAAGTGGATGCACGGACCAGGCTGGCCGGCGCCAACCAGATGGAACTGCTCCTGTTTCACGCGGGCACGAGCGAGGTGTTCGGAGTCAACGTTTTCAAGGTGCGGGAAGTAATGAAGTTGCCCGCCTTGACACGGATGCCGGACTCCGATCCCCGCATCGAAGGGATGGTCAACATCCGGGGCGTCACGGTGCCGGTCATCGGGCTGAGGCAGACCCTGGGGCTTGGGGAGGCCGTGACGGCAGAGGCGGGGAGTCCCGATGCGGGCATCTTAATTATCACCGAGTACAACATGAGCTTGCAGGCGTTTCACGTGGCGGCCGTGGACCGCATTATCCGCATCTCCTGGTCGGAGGTGAAACCTCCTCCCGCGTTGGTTCGGGATACGGCCAAGGGCGGCGTCACGGCGGTCACCATGTTGGATGACGGCCGCATGGCGCTGATTTTAGATGTTGAAAAGATTCTGGCGGACATCTGTCCGCGGTCGGACGAGGAGGTCTATGCCCCGGTCGAAAAACAGACCCTGCTCACCGCGAAGCGGGTCCTCTTCGCCGACGATTCCCTCGTGGCCCGGACGCAGATTCGGAAAACGCTGGAACGGCTTGGCGTAAGCTATCTGCAGGCCACGACCGGGCGAGAGGCCTGGGATCAGTTGCGGGCCCTTGCCGACAAGGCCGAGGCCGAGCACAAGACCGTCCGGGAAGAGCTTCAACTCATTCTCAGCGACATCGAAATGCCCGATATGGACGGCTTCACCCTCTCGAAGCAGATCAGCGGCGACCCGCGTTTTGCGGGCATCCCGATCCTGCTGCATTCATCGTTGACCGGTGTCTGCAACGTCGAAAAGGGCAAGTCCGTGGGCGCGACCGACTATATCACCAAATTCGATCCGAAGATCCTGGCGGAGAAGATCCTCCACTACGTCGGAAAGTAGGTCCTGTACCGAGGCCATGAGGGGATGTCGAAAGCCATGACGGCGCCGATCAAAGTTCTGGTGGTGGACGACTCGAGCTTCATGCGGAAAACCCTGTCCAGCATGTTGGGGGGCGATCCGCGTATGAGCGTGGTCGGAGTCGCCCGCAACGGCGAAGAGGCGCTGCAAAAGGTCGCCGAACTGCACCCCGACGTCGTCACGATGGATGTGGAAATGCCGGGCATGAACGGTCTCGAGGCCTTGAAGCGCATCATGGAGATGCGGCCGTTGCCCGTCATCATGGTCAGCTCCTTGACGGAGGAAGGCGCCAGGGAAACGTTGACGGCCTTGGAATGGGGGGCGGTCGATTACATTCCCAAACAGTTGGAAGGGGTCGTAACCAACGTTGTCGCCATCCAGGCCGAACTGATTGCCAAGGTTGTCGCGGCGGCCGGCGCCAAGTTGCGACATCCCTCCCCATTGACGCCCGGCACGCAGCCCGGCGCGATCAAGCAACCGACCGGCGGCGTGGGCAGGGGCAAGGGATTGACCTCGCAATCGATCAGCGCGACGCGCGGCAGCAAGCTCGTGGCCATCGGATGCTCGACCGGGGGGCCGGCGGCGCTCCTGGAGGTGCTGCCGCTGTTGCCGGAGGATTTTCCAGCCGGCATCGTGATCGTCCAGCACATGCCGAAGTTTTTCACCAAACCGTTTGCCGAGCGGATGAACCAGCAGTGCCGGATCGAAGTGCGCGAAGCCCAGGAAGCCGACGTGATTCGGCCGGGGCTGGCGCTCATCGCGCCGGGTGGAGTCCACATGCGCCTGGTGCGGCGCCGGGCGATCGAGGTGGAAGTTGCGCTTGCGCCGAATACCGAGAACCGTCACTACGTGCCATCCGCCGACGTCCTCATGCTGTCGGTGGCGGAGGTGTATTCGTCGAGGGGGATCGGGGTCATCCTCACGGGCATGGGACAAGACGGCCTGGAGGGGATGCGCGCCATCAAAGGCGCCAAGGGGCGCACCGTGGCCCAGGATGAAGCCAGTTGCGTGGTCTACGGGATGCCCAAAGCGGTGGTGGAGGAGGGCCTTGCGGATAAAGTCGCGCCCTTGTCCCACATCGCCGGGGAAATCATGAACATGATCTAAGCACTCAGAAACGATGAACGCGGAACGATGAACGATGAACGGCAGAGGGAATTGAATCATTGTCTCCTTGGATCAATGAACCAATCGGCAATGACTCAATCGTCAATTCTTCGCATGCAGCGTTAAGAAAGAGGCAGTACCCCGTTCCCTGGTCTGCAGGGAGGGATGGGAAGAGACAGGAAGGATCGGGGAGGATTGGGGAGGGGACTCGTAACCAGGGAGGATCGCATGCTCAAGGGAATGAAAATAGGACCCAAGTTCGGCTTGCTGGTCGCGGCCACCGCGGTGGTGGTGACCATGATCGGCCTGTTCTTTGCCTATCGCCAGGAACAGGACAAGGTATTGATGATGCTGGAGGGCCGAGGCAAAATCATCGAGGCCCAGACACAGGTCACCCGCGCCTACATCGCAAAGAACTACGTCTCCAAGATCAAGGATTCGAAGGCGGGGTCGCTCATCACCATTACGAAGGATCACGCCTCGGACCCCCACGGGATTCCGCTTCCGGCGACCGCCACGAGGGAAATCAGCGAGGAACTGTCCAAGACCGGTCTGTTCAATACACGACTGCTCAGCGCCGCCCCGCTGAACCCGGCCAACGGCAGTAAGGATGCCTTCGAGATGGAGGCGTTGAAGGCGATCATGGGCGGGGCCGAATCCTACAGCAAGATCGAGGACTCCGGCGGAGTCCTTACGTTCCGCCGCGCCAGCCCGGACAAGGCGACCACGACCGCTTGCATCGGCTGTCATGCGGGCAAGCAAATGGGGGATGTGTTGGGCGTACTGAGCGTCTCGATTCCGATGAATACCATCCAAGCGGCCTCCAACGCGTCCATGCGGATGAGCGGGGCCACGATCGTCGCGGTGGTGTTGCTCACGATAGCCATGATGCAATTCTTGCTACAATGGATCGTGATCAAGCCGCTGGCCCACATGACGGTCATCGCCCATGATATCGCGGAAGGCGAGGGGGATCTGACCAAGCGGGTGCCGGTGGACGGCCGGGACGAAATCGCCGAACTGGGCGGATGGTTCAATGTGTTCATCGAAAAACTGCAAGCGATGATCGGGAAAGTCGCACACGTGACGGACAAGGTGGCCGCGGCCTCGGTGCAACTGTCGGCCACGGCCGAGGAGATGTCCAAGGGCGTCGGGGGGGTCACGTCCAGAGCGGCCCAGACGGCGACGGCCGTGGAGGAGATGAACGCCACGGTGGGCGAGGTGGCGCAAAACTCAGGCAAGGCCGCCACGATGGCGCAGGACACCGTCCAGACCGCCCAGGGCGGGCGCGAGGTAGTGGGCGAGACCATTGCGGGGATGCAGCAGATCTCCGACGCGGTCACGCAGTCGGCCTCGATCATCGCCGCGCTCGGCAAATCGTCGGATCAGATCGGCGAGATCGTGCGCGTCATCGAGGACATCGCGGACCAGACCAATTTGCTGGCCTTGAACGCAGCGATCGAAGCGGCCAGGGCCGGCGAGCAGGGCCGTGGTTTTGCGGTCGTGGCCGACGAGGTGCGGAAGCTGGCCGAACGGACGACCAAGGCCACGAAGGAAATCGGGGACATGATCCGCCACATCCAGCAGGACACCAAGGGGGCGGTCTCTTCGATGGAGGACGGCACGCAGAAGGTGGTCGGAGGCGTGGCGCTGGTCAACAAGACCGGCGAGGCCTTGGCCACGATCGCGGAGATGGTGGGCAAGACCTCGGACATGATCCGGCAGATCGCGGTGGCTGCGGAGGAACAGTCCGTGGCGACGCAGCAAATTGCCGGCGATTTGGAAAACGTGGCCAAAGTATCCAAGGAAACGGCCAGCGGCGCGGACGAGTCGGCCAAGGCCAGCCACGATCTCAGCCTGCTGGCCACGGAACTGCAGGGCATCGTGGGCGGATTCAAAATCGCGTCAGGCGACAAACGGCGTGGAGCATAAGACCATGGGCACAGGGGAGATCGGACAGGGGGGCGTCGTGACCGACGCCCCCTCAGAGACCGCGGCACAGGGCTGGGGGAACGTCCATGGCGACGAATTTTGCCAGCTTGTCACCTGCGCCGTGGCTGGGGAAGAATTCGCGGTCGATATTCTGAGCGTCCAAGAGATCAACCGCATGGTGGAGGTCACCCGGGTGCCCAAAGCCCCGGCCTTCGTGGAAGGCGTCATCAACCTGCGGGGCCGCATCATACCGGTGCTCGACCTGAGGCGACGTTTCGGTATGACGGAGACGGAGCGAACCGTTCAGTCACGGATCGTGGTGGTGAACGTGGGCGGTCGTGTGGTCGGGCTGGTCGTGGATTCGGTGTCGGAGGTCATGCGGATTGAACGCAGGGCGATTGAGCCGCCGCCGTCCATGGGGAACAGGCCCGGGGCCGAGTTCGTACAAGGCATCGGGCGCCTCCATGACCGGCTCCTGATCGTCCTGGATCTCAATCGCCTCTTGACGCCGGCCGAGCAGGCGTCGCTGGACGGCGTTAAGCCCTAGGGGGCTCCGGCGGGAAGGCCTGGGGGGGCTCGGCCTGAGGAAGCTCGGATTGCTGCGCGGACTGTCTGCGGTCGGCGAGCAACCGCTCGAGCACGCTGAGGGAGTGGTTCAGGAGGCCGGATGCGCAGCCCAACGTCGTCTGGAATTGCTGCAAGGCTTCCTGCCAGCGGCCTTCTTCCTGAAGGACCTGGAAACGGCGGTGCTGTTCTTCCAGAATGGCTTGCTTGGCGTCGAGGATCAGACTTTCTGCCGGCGTCATAATGTTTCCGTACTCATGGACGTCAAGAGGAAACGGCCGCACCCTAACAGGGTTTTCGTCGAAGTGCAAGGGGGGGCGTCGAAAGGGCAAGAGGGATTTGGAGACGGAATGGATTGGGCGGAAGTCTTGTGTCGGTTATTGCCGGTTCGTCGTGATTCTCATCGGTTAGAGGTGTCGTCGCGTGGATCTTCTGACCATCATAGGGCTCGTGATGGCCTTCGGGGCGATCATCGGCGGCCAGGTCCTGGAGGGCGGCCACCTCGGATCCATCATGCAGTTGACCGCCTTCATCATCGTCATGGGCGGCACGTTCGGCGCCATCTTGATCCAGAGTCCGCTGCCGGTGTTTCTCAAAGGCCTGTCGTTGCTCTCCACGGCCATCCTCGAACCCAAGCAGGATTTGAAGGCGGATATCAAGCAGGTCATCGATCTGGCCAATCTCTCCCGGAAGCAGGGACTCCTGGCGCTGGAAGGCAAGCTCAAAGATGTGACCGACCAGTTTTTCCGCAAGGGCGTCCAGTTGATCGTGGACGGCACCGACGCCAAGCTGATCCACGGCATCCTGGAAGTGGAGATGGAACATCAGGAGGAGGAAGGGATCAATGCGGCCAAAATCTGGGAGTCTGCCGGCGGCTATGCTCCCACCGTGGGGATTATCGGAGCGGTCTTGGGCCTGATCCACGTGATGGAAAACCTCTCCGATCCTTCCAAGTTGGGGAGCGGCATCGCGGTGGCGTTTGTGGCTACCGTCTACGGCGTCGGGTCGGCCAACCTCTTGTTCCTTCCACTGGCGAATAAGATCAAACTGAAGATTAAGCGGACCTCCGCCAGGCGGGCGATGATCATCTCCGGGTTGGTGGGATTGGCGCAGGGGGAAAACCCCCGTCTGCTCCAAGAGAAGCTGGAAGGGTATCTGTCGCAGGAGGCGCACCCGAAAGAAAAGAAGCCGTAGGCGGGGCATCGCATGGCGAAGCACAAACACGAGGAACATGAGAACCATGAGCGGTGGCTGGTTTCCTATGCCGACTTTATTACCCTGCTGTTCGCCTTCTTCGTGGTCATGTACTCGGCGTCGGCGCTCAACGTGGGCAAGTTCAGAATCATTTCGGCCTCCATCCAAGCGGCACTGAAACCGGTCGTTGGCGCAACGATTTCCACGCAACGCTTTGACATCGGAAGTTCGTCGAATCCTGCCGTCCCGGCCATCAGTCCTAAGATGATGTTTCTCAAGCGGGCTCAGTCGGCGATAAAGAAAATCGACCTTGGCCAGAATCAATCCAACCAGATAAGGATCATCGCGACCGACAAGGGCATCATGGTCACCCTCTCCGATTCCATGTTATTCGAGAGCGGCCAGGCCGTGGTAAAGTCCGAGGCCCTGCCCGCGCTGCAGGCCCTGAGCGAAGTGCTGACGGACACCGGCGAGATCATTCAAGAGATTCGGGTCGAAGGCCATACCGACAACGTCCCTCTGCGCACGCTCCAGTTTCCTTCCAACTGGGAACTGTCTTCCACCCGCGCCGCTTCGGTGCTGCGCGTGCTCACCGAGCAGTACAATGTCCAGGCTGGCATGTTGTCGGTCGTCGGCTTCGGCTCCACCAAGCCCTTGGCCGACAATCTCATGCCGGAGAGTCGGGCCAAAAACAGACGGGTCGAGATTAACGTCGTCCTGGCGGAATGATCCGTTTCCCCCTTCCTGTCCAAGCCGTCCTCTCTCAACGTTTTTTTTCGCCGCCCAATCTGCTAGTCTCGGTCAATTTTTCTAGCGGGTCGGCGGCAATGCCACAGCCGAACGGGGAGGCCGAAACCATGGCGAGAACCTGCGTGATGTTGGGGGCCGTGCTGGCGTTGCTCGGCGTCGCCGCCGGGGCGTTCGGAGCCCATAGGCTCAAGTCCGCGCTGTCACCGGACCTACTGGCCGTCTATGACACGGCGGTCCGGTATCATCTGTACCATGCCCTTGCACTCTTGGTGCTTGGATGCCTCGGCGACCGGTACCGGCCCGATCACGTGCGTGCAGCCGGAGCGCTCTTTGTGCTCGGCATCCTGCTGTTTTCAGGAAGTCTCTATGCTCTGGCCTTGTCCGGGGTCCGCTGGCTCGGCGCCATTACGCCCCTGGGCGGTTTGGCTTTCCTTGGCGGGTGGGCGCTCCTGGCCTGGGCGGCCTACAAGGAACGATGAACGCAGAACGATGAACCTCTCCCGCAAAGAGCAGACTGTCCTCCTGATAGCCTCCCTGAAACTCCCAACGCAGGTACAGGACATCCCCCCGGGCAACGATCTTGGCCGGCTGCGGACCTGGCTGGCCGGGAGAAGCGGCCGGGGACGGCGCATTGGCCGGAGGAAACGACATGACCGTTCGATGGTCCTGGTGGTTTTGATGGTTGTGGATGGTCCAATGCCAGGTCCCGCAGAGACGTGCCAGCCCGTTCTGTTCTTGGACCCTGTCGCGCCACGTCTGGACGAGCCGCCAGGCATCGCGTGCCTGCCGCTCCGCCTCGGCTTCTGCCCTGGCTGCAGAGGCGATCGCCTGTGCGGTGAGCATGGGATGAAGGCGGAGCGCCGCATAACGTTGCATCAGTGCGTCCCGGTCCGCCTCATGCCCGGCGCCACTTTTCCAAAACTCCATCAAGCGCCGACGGATACCCTCCGCTCCCTCCCGCTCCGCAACGGCAAGCCAGGACTCGGCGCCGCCGGTCAGTCTTGGGTACGTCTGGTTCAGATAGGCTTCGTATTCTGCGTAACCGGCCGGCGCGCCGGGTTGGACCGGTTGCGTCGAAGTCAGCGTCAAATCGAGCGCCATGAAATGGACGGCGCGACGGAGCGCCCGGCGCCCCTCCGCGTCGATGAGCCAGCTCCGCTGCGTTGACGCCTGCCCCAGCACACGTTGAACGGCGGTTGTCTCCTCCGACTCGACTGCTTCCCGCAAGCTCGTGGCCAGGCGCCAGGCGGCTAATTCAGCGGTCAGCCTGATGGCTTGCTCCGTCAGTTCGGCCGCGTTTGTCCGGCCTTGCGATGAGGAAGACGTCTTGCCGCCCGACAGCTTCTGCGACGAGGATTGTTTGCGGGGGGGGCTGAAAAGACCGGGGATGGGAGCAAGGCTGCCCCAACCAGGAGAGCGGAGTAGAAGCAAGCTGCCCAGGATGGTTTCATGCCGGTCATTGAGCCACGCCGAACAGAAGCGCCAATCAGAAGTTATTGACGGAAAATTAATTATAAATAAAACAATGTATTACTTGGCATCCCTAAAGCATTCCAAGAGGAATTCAATCGTGATCTCAAAGGCTTGTTCTGCCTCATGCTGTCGATAGGAGTCCGGGCGGGTTTC
>JACQCB010000093.1 GCA_016201805.1 Nitrospirota bacterium
CAAGGCGTTGGAGCGGGCCAAGTGGGTCAAGAAGAAAGCCGCCCGGCTGCTGCACCTGAACACGCGGTCCTTCCGGTACCGGCTGGATAAATACGCCATCAAAGGCGGGCGGGACTGAGGACTGGCGGATTGGCGCCGATTGATGGATCGTGGGGGGATGGTGACGACGAATAAAGCGGTTCGGGTGTTCGCGCCAGCGAAGGTCAACTTGATTCTCAGGGTGCTGGACCGCCGGCCGGATGGCTATCACAATCTCTGGTCGCTGATGCAGACGGTGGAGTTGGTGGACGAGCTGCAACTTCGGCTGCGTTCCGATTCCGGCGGGCTGAAGCTGTCCTGCGACGAGGCGACCGTGCCGACGGACGGGCGCAACCTGGTCGCCCGCGCGGTCGCGCTCGTGTTGGAGCGGGCCGGGTTGTCGGTTGGCTTGGACGTGCACATCGCCAAGCGGATTCCCATGGGGGGCGGCCTGGGCGGGGGCAGCAGCGATGCGGCCGCCGCGATCATCGGGTTGAATCGTCTGCTTGGGCTCGGGTGGTCCGCAAGCGAGATGGCCGCCGTGGGGCAGACAATCGGCAGCGATGTCCCCTTCTTTTTGTTCGCGCCTTGCGCGGTGGTGCGCGGCCGGGGGGAGGCCGTCTCTCCCTTGGGCTTGACCGGGAAGCGGTGGGTGGTGCTGGTCAATCCGGGGTTTCCCATCGAGACCCGCTGGGCCTACGAGCGGTTGGCCGGCTCGCGTAAGGCGGTGCGACCCTTGTCGGAGGCGCTCGGCCGGATCTCCGTCACAAGCGCCTTGTCGTGGGACAACGTGATCCCACTGATGGAGAACGATTTCGAAGAGGCGCTGGCCCCGACCCACGGCGTACTCGGTTCGATCAAGGCGGAATTGATGGCGCAGGGGGCTGAAGCGGCGTTGCTCTCGGGCAGCGGCGCCACCGTGTTCGGAATTTTTCGAGACGAAGATGCAGCCATGTGTGCCCAGTCGGTTGTGGGCCGGGTCGAAGGCCGACGGGCCTCTGTCTGTCGGACCGGATCCGGTCCTCTCTCCTGCTCGGAAGAACCGTCCCGCCCGCTCCCGGTCGGTTGACAGGCCGCTTGGCTTTCCGATACAGTACTGTGTTTTTTCCAAGCTATGGACCCCGTGGTTGGCGGCAGGGCAAGACGCCGAGGGTTGTGAGCGGTCGCCGGTCAGTGGGAGGGCGCTATGTACAAAGAATTGAAAATCTTTTCCGGCAATTCGAACCAGGCCCTGGCCAAGGAAATCGGCGGGCATTTGGGCATTGAACTGGGGGCGGCCACCGTGTCCTCCTTCAGCGACGGGGAGATTCGCGTCCGCATCGAGGAAAACGTGCGGGGCGCGGATGTCTTCTTGATCCAGTCGTGCAGCCCTCCGGTCAACACCTCGGTCATGGAATTGCTGATCATGATCGACGCGCTGAAGCGTTCCTCGGCCTACCGGATCACCGCCGTCATTCCCTATTTCGGCTACGCCAGGCAGGATCGCAAGGATCAGCCCCGCGTGCCGATCACCGCCAAACTCATGGCGGACCTGATCACGACCGCCGGGGCCGATCGCGTGCTCACGATGGATCTCCACGCCGGCCAGATTCAGGGCTTTTTCAATATCCCGGTGGATAACCTCTATGCGGCCCCGGTGCTCCTGGACTACATCAGCAAACGGGGCGGCTCGAACCTGGTCGTGGTCTCGCCGGACGCGGGCGGGGTGGAGCGGGCGCGGGCCTTTGCCAAGCGGCTCCAGGCGCAGTTGGCGATCATCGACAAGCGGCGCGAAGGCCCCAACAACGCCCAGGTGATGAACATCATCGGCGACGTCGCAGGACGGAACGCGTTGCTGCTGGACGACATGATCGATACGGCGGGGACGATCGTGCAGGGCGCGCAAGCCTGTGCGGACAAGGGAGCCACGATGGTCTGGGCCGGCTGCACGCATCCGGTCCTCTCCGGTCCGGCGCTGGAGCGGCTCCAGTCGTCGTGCTTGACCGAAGTGGTGGTGACCAACACGATTCCGCTCAACGGCAAGGAACAGCGGTGTCCCAAGCTGAAGGTGTTGTCGGTGGCGCCGCTGTTAGGGGAAGCCATCAGTCGCATTCACGAAGAAGAGTCGGTCAGTTCGCTCTTCTCCTGATAGCATTCGATCCGGTTCCGGTCCCGGCTGCGCGCGGGATTCCTTGAACCGGGTTTGGGCGGATGGAGATGGAAGGAGCGGGCAGCGAACCGGGGGAATGAGTCGGACACGATCTGAAGAACAAGCAGGGACGTGAGGGAGGACGATCATGAAATTCGACATGGCGGCTGAAGTGCGAGAGAAGGCGGGCAAGGGGCCGGCGCGGCAACTGCGGCGGAGCGGGAAGATTCCGGCCGTGTTGTACGGAGAAGGGGAGTGTCTTCTGCTGACCGTGAATCCGGAAACCGTGACGCGGGCCTTGCGGGCCCATGCCGGCAGCACCGCCCTCATCTCCCTGAGCATTACCGGCGGGACGGCGAAGGCCAACCGGACGGCGCTGCTGCGCGACTATCAGGTCGATCCGGTGACGGGCGACTTGCTCCATGTGGACCTCTTCGAGGTCTCGATGAGCAAGGTCATTCGGGTCAAGGTGCCGGTCAGCGTCGTGGGGGGGATGCCGGCGGGAGTCAAGGAAGGCGGCATCATTCACCACAATCTGCGCGAGTTGCATATTGAATGTCTTCCAGCCGCGATCCCGGATGCCATCGAGGTGGACGCGTCGAATCTGGCCATCGGCCAGGGCATCCACGTCCGCGAGCTGGTACGTGCCGAGGGCGTCAAGGTGCTGGATGACGGCGAACAAATGGTGGTGAGCGTTGCCGCTCCGATCTCCGACGCCAAGCTGGAGGCCCTGCTGACCAGCGGTGTGGGGGTGGAGGCGGGCAAGGAGCCCGAGGTCATCGGCAAGGGTAAGGAAGAAGGGGCGGAAGGCGCTGAGAAGGCGGCTGCGCCCGGCGAGGCCAAGGCCGGCGAGAAGGGCGAAAAGAAGGAAGCGGCCGCCGGCGCCAAGGCTGGTGAGAAGAAAGAGGCCAAGGAGGAGAAGAAGAAGTAGCTTTGCGTCTGATTGTCGGGCTCGGCAATCCCGGCGAGCGCTACGTCCGGACGCGGCACAACATCGGCTGTCTGGCGGTGGAGCGGGCTGCCATCCGGTGGTCGGTGGCGCTTCGGCCTGCCGGACCGGCCAGATGGGGACGCGGGCGGATCGGGCCGTGCGAGGCCGCGGCGGATGTGACCTTGGCCGTGCCCCTCGCCTGGATGAACCACAGCGGACCGGCGGTCAAGGCGTTGTTGGACGAGTTGGGGTTAGGCCAGGCCGACTTGGTCGTCGTCCACGACGACTTGGATTTGGCGCTGGGACGTCTTCGCATCAAACGCCGCGGTGGCGCCGGGGGACACAACGGCGTCCTCTCGATCATCGCCGCGCTGGGTTCCGATGAATTCTGCCGGCTGAAACTCGGTATTGGGCGACCCGCTCCGGGCCATGACGCGGCGGACTACGTGCTCTCCCCTTTCTCCCCGGACGAGTGTGGGCAAGTCGAGAGCCTGCTGGACCAAGCGGGCGACGCGCTGGAATGTCTGGTGGCGGCGGGCGTCGCGGCGGCGATGAATCGCTTTAACGTAAAAGAAAAACAGGAGGACGGCGAGTGAGGGGTGATCGGTGACGAGAGAGCGAAACTCGTCACGCGTCATGCATCACGAGTCACGGTAGGTATGGGTTTGTGTTGCGGAATGATCGGGCTGCCGAATGTGGGGAAGACGACCGTCTTCAATGCGCTCGTCGGCGGGAGCGCGCTCGCGGCCAATTATCCGTTTGCGACCGTCGATCCGAACACCGGCATCGCGCCGGTGCCGGACCCCCGCCTGAACAAGCTGGTGGAGATCTTCCACTCGAAGAAGAAAACCCCGAGCACGTTGGAGGTGCGCGACATCGCCGGACTCGTCGAAGGGGCGAGCAAGGGAGAAGGGCTGGGCAATCAATTTCTCGGTCATATCCGGGAAGTGGATGCCCTGGTGCACGTGGTCCGCTGCTTCCACGGAACCGACGTCGTGCATGTGGAGGGGAGCGTGGACCCCCTCCGCGACATCGGCACGATCGAAACGGAATTGATGCTGGCCGACCTGGAGACTCTCGAACGGCGGAAACAGAAGGTCGACAAGAAAGTTCGGGCCGGCGACAAGAAAGCGGCGGTCGAGTTGGCCTTCGTCCAGCGCCTGGCGGAATGGCTCGACAAAGGGGAGTGGCTGGGAAACCGGTCCTATACGCCGGAGGAACGCCTGCTGCTTGACGACTGCCAGTTGCTCTCCGCCAAGCCGGTGCTCTTCGTGGCCAACGTCTCGGAAACGGCCGCGGCCGATGAGGCGCTGGTCCGGTCCGTGCGCGAGTTTGCCGACCAGCGCGCGGCGCGGGTGGTGACGATCTGCGGCCAGCTGGAGGCGGAACTGGTGTCTTTGCCGGAGGCCGAGCGGGCCGACTATCTGAAGGAAATGGGATTGACGGAGTCCGGCCTCGTACGGCTGACGCGCGAAGCCTATGCGCTGTTGAATATCACGACGTTTTTTACCGCCGGCGAGACCGAGTCCCGTGCCTGGCCGATTCCCAGGGGGACCAAGGCTCCTCAAGCGGCGGGTAAGATCCACTCCGACATGGAGCGCGGGTTCATCCGGGCCGAGGTGTACCACTACGATGATCTGATCGCCTGTGGCTCGGAGGACCGCGTCAAGGAAAAGGGCTTGCTTCGGCTTGAAGGCAAGGATTACGTGATCAAGGAAGCGGATATCGTCCATTTTCGCTTCAACGTGTAAACAGGCTGCTGAAAACGGGGGACGGGGCGACTGGGATGGCCCCTGTGCTCCCGCACCGCGCACCTA
>JACQCB010000101.1 GCA_016201805.1 Nitrospirota bacterium
CGCAGCGGTTGTCGTTGTTGTGTCCGGCGCGATGTCCGCCCGGCCAGCCTGACGGTGAGGCGCGGATCATCGTGGAGGACCGTGTTGGCTCCCACCAGGATGGCATCCATCCGACTCCGAAGGCGGTGGGCATGTTGCCGGGCGTCTTCACCGGTGATCCACTGGGACTCGCCGCCGGCCGTGGCGATCTTGCCGTCCAGGGTCATCGCGGCTTTGAGGGTGACGAAGGGCAGGCCGGTGCGTCTCCAATGGCAATAGATTTCATTCAGCTGTTCGGCTTTGTCGCGCAAGCAGTCCGTGACGACCTCGATGCCGGCCTTTCGCAGGAGGCCGATCCCTCGCCCGCTGACGTTTGGATTGGGGTCCTGCATCGCCACGACGACGCGGCTGAGTCCCGATGAGATCAGAACCGGCACACAGGGAGGTGTGCGTTTGTTGTCGTGGCAACAAGGTTCGAGGGTGACGTAGAGCGTCGCGCCAAGGCTGCGGCTGCCGGCCTGTTTGAGGGCCAGGATTTCGGCATGAGGCTCACCGGCGCGTCGGTGATAGGCTGCTCCGACAACCTTGCCCCTCTTCACGACCACCGCCCCGACCATGGGATTGGGGCTGGTCATGCCACGGCCCTTGGCGGCCAGACGAAGGGCCAGGGCCATGTACCGGTGATCGAGGCGGGAGGGCTTCACCGTGATTTACGGGATTGGCCGGTGCGGCTGTGGGATGGTTTCCGCTTGGGAGCGGTGCGATTTTTCCGTACAGGGCGACGGGCGGCACGGGCAGTCTGCGTTCCTTTGCGCTTCCCTTGAGCCGTTCCGGCTGAGGAGGCAGCCTGTTCCGTCAAGGCCGCTTGCGCCGCAGCCAGACGTGCGATCGCGACCCGGTAGGGAGAGCAACTCACGTAGTCGAGCCCGAGTTGGTGGCAGAATTCGACCGAACTCGGATCGCCTCCGTGCTCCCCGCAAATCCCCAGTTTGATGTCCGGGCGGGTGAGGCGGCCTTCCGCGATCGCCATCTTCATCATGGCTCCCACCCCTTCCCGATCCAGGACGGCGAAGGGGTCGGTCTCCAGGATGTTCTCGGCCTTGACAGCGATGGTCACGCCGCAGCTTCGGCAGACCATTTCCTTCCAGTCGACGTCGGTGCTCAAGCAATGAGGGCAACTGTCCTGCCGCCGCATGTAAAACGAGATGAACTTGGCGGCATCGTCCCGTGAAAATCCGAACGTGGTCTGCGTGAGGTCGTTGGTCCCGAAGGAGAAGAACTCGGCTTCTTCCGCGATCCGTCTCGCGGTGACGGCGGCCCTCGGCAACTCGATCATCGTGCCCACCAGATAGGAGAGCTTGGCTCCGCAGCGCTTCAAGGTCTCGTCCGCCACTTCGCACACGAGGTCTTTTTGGGCTTTCATCTCCGACACCATCCCGACCAGCGGGACCATGATTTCGGGAACGATCTTTTTGCCCTCTCGTGTCACTTCGCAGGCCGCTTCGATGATGGCGCGGGTCTGCATGCGGGTGATTTCCGGCATCGTGATGCCGAGCCGGCAGCCGCGGAGCCCCAGCATGGGGTTGAATTCGTGCAGTTCCTCCACCCGAGCCAGGAGCAGGCGTTTTTCCTCGACCAGCGCGGGGTCCCCTCCGGTCAGTTCCAGCCTGGCGATCTCCACCATCAGGTCTTCCCGCTTGGGGAGGAATTCGTGCAGCGGAGGGTCCAGCAAGCGAATCGTGACGGGGAAGCCCTGCATCTGTCGGTACAATCCGATGAAGTCCTGCTTTTGCAGCGGCAGCAACTGGGCCAGGTAGCGCTCGCGCTCGTCGGTCGTTCTGGCCAGGATCATCCGTTGCATGATCGGGATGCGGTCCTCGGCAAAGAACATGTGCTCTGTCCGGCAGAGCCCGATCCCCTCGGCCCCGAACCCCCGCGCGATCATCGCTTGATCGGGGGTGTCCGCATTGGCCCGGACCTTCACCGTGCGGAATTCGTCGGCCCATTTCAGGAAGGCCGAGAAGCGCTGGTATTTTTCAGACTGCCGCGCCTCCAGCTTGCCCTGAATCACCTGGATGACTTCGGAGGCCACCACCGGGATGTCGCCGCCGTACACATGGCCGGTAAAGCCGTTGATGGACAGATAGTCGCCTTCCTTCAAGAGCAAGGAACCGATCTTGACCGTGGTGCCGTCGGTGACCTCCACCGCGTCGCAGCCGGCCACGCAGACTTTTCCCATTTGCCGGGCGACCACGGCGGCATGGGACGTCATGCCGCCCCTGGCGGTGAGGAAGCCCAGGGCCGCATGCATGCCGTGGATGTCGTCCGGGCTGGTCTCCTGCCGGACCAGCACGACGCGTTCGCCGCGCGCCTGCATCGCGACCGCCCGATCGGGTGTCAGCGCGATTTTTCCGGCCGCCGCGCCGGGACCTGCCGGCAGCCCCTTGCCGATCGATGGATGCTTGCTTTCTTCCGCCGAGTCGAAAATCGGGTACAGGTATTGGGAGAGTTGCTCCGGTCCGACGCGGAGTACGGCTTCGCGTTTGTCGATCACGCCTTCTTTGGCCAGATCGACCGCGATGCGCACGGCCGCAATGCCGGTCCGCTTCCCCACCCGGGTCTGCAACATGTAGAGCTTGCCCTCCTGGATCGTGAATTCCAGGTCCAGCATGTCGCGGTAATGCCGTTCGAGCGTCCGGTAGGTCTTGACCAATTCCCGATAGGCTTGCGGGAGCGTCTTACCCAGGTCGGCGACCGGCAGCGGGGTGCGGATGCCCGCCACGACGTCTTCGCCTTGCGCGTTGAGCAAGCACTCGCCGAAGAAGATCGGCTCGCCGGAAGCCGGATTGCGGGTGAAGGCGACGCCGGTGCCGCTGGTCTGCCCCATGTTGCCGAAGACCATCGCGACGACGTTGACTGCCGTACCCCAATTGTCCGGGATGTTATAGAGGCGCCGATAGGTCACTGCCCGGGCTCCGTACCAGGAGGAAAACACCGCATCGACGCCCATCCGAAGCTGTTCGATCGGGTCCTCCGGAAAATCACGCCCGGTTTCCTTCCGAACCACCTGCTTGAACTGACGGACCAGTTCCTGCAAGGTCTTGGCGTCCAGATCCGTGTCGTGTTTCACGCCACGGGTCGTCTTCGTATGCTGGAGCAGTTCTTCAAAGCGTTCGCGCGGCACGTTCATCACCACGCTGGCGAACATCGTGATGAATCGGCGGTAACTGTCTTGGGCGAAGCGGTCGTTCTTGGTTTTGGCCGCCAGCCCTTCGACCGTCCGTTCGTTCAGACCGACGTTCAAGACCGTGTCCATCATGCCCGGCATCGACGCCCGGGCACCCGAACGGACCGACACCAGCAACGGGTTGGCGGGATCGCCGAAGCGGGCGCCCATCGACCGTTCCACCCGTTTGAGAGCTTGCAGGGCCTGGTCCCACATGCCCGGCGGATGGATCTTTTTTCGGCGGTAGTATTCGACGCAAGCTTCGGTCGAGAGGGTGAAGCCCGGCGGCACGGAAATGTTGAGGTTGGTCATCTCAGCCAGACCAGCCCCTTTGCCGCCGAGCAGCTCCTTCATGTTGCCGGTGCCTTCAGCCTTTCCGTCGCCGAAGTAATAAACCCATTGTTTCGTGCCCACGCTGCCTCTCCTCTAATAAGAACGCTGAGATGAACCTAGGGGCGAATCGCTTCTGTCCGATGCTCCGTTGCGTCCAATCGTCGCCGATATCGCGCGATCAAGGCCCGCTTGACCCTCATGCCGCCGGCGATGACCGCGATGACAAAGGCGCCCAACAGGAAGAGCCGGTAGTCCACGCGGGCCGGCTGGTCGAAGTAGAGCTTGCCATCGGCTCCCTGGACGACCGTGATGTCTTTCTGAAAAGTGTGTGTGTTGCCCGAGGGGTCCGAGAGGTCGATCCATTCGTGGCAGAGCCGCACGGGGTCCGCCGTGCCGGCCACTCGGTGCCAGCTCAACCGGAGGCAGACATCCTGGGCAGGGTCGAAGAGATCGGGCGTCCTGATCAGACTGTCTAGGTTGACTCCACTGACCCAGAGGCCGAGCAGGAAGACGGCGTTGCAGAGCACGACCATGAGCGCGGAGACCGCGTAGGTATAGCGTCTCATCCGTCCGGCCCGTTCCACCGGGTCCAGGGGCGTCGCCGGCTCTGTGTCGACTGTAGCCATCTCCTCTCACCGTCTCACGTCCCCTGTACCACAATCTGCGAAAAATCTCCGAACGCCATAAAGAGACGATCGACGGCATGGAGCAGCGAGAGGCGGTTTTTCCGGAGCGCCTCATCGTCGGCGTTCACCATGACGCCATCGAAAAACCCATCGATGGCCGGTTTCAGGGCCACGAGGCTGTCGAGGGCCTTGGCATAGTTCCCCTGCTCGATCGCAAAGGGGGTCTGGAGTCTGGCGGCATCCAACACTTTGTACAGCTCCATTTCTGACGGGTGCTGGAAGAGCGTCGGTTCGACGTCGTCCCGCGTCCAGTGTTCCTTCTCGACGATACGATGGGCTCGTTTGAACCCGATAATCAAGGGGTCGAACTCCGGTCTCGTGGTGATCGCCTGCAGGGCTTTCATCTTGGCGTAGAGGGTCAACAGGTTCAACTGCGATGGGGGCGTTGGCTTCAGTACGGCCTGCATGACGTCGTCGCGCAGACCGTCAACGGTGCGGCCATAGTATCTGAGGCGTTCCAGGATGAAACCTACGGGATCGTTCGAGGGGCGGGTCGGCTTGGACACGGTTGCGTTCAGCAAGTCCGATGCGCGGCCCGCCAGTTCGCCCAGGTTGAGAGCCAGTTGCCCTTCCAGCGCGATGCGTATGACAGCCAGGGCATTGCGTCGAAGGGCAAACGGGTCCTCGGAGCCGGATGGCACGAGACCCACGTGGAAAAAAGCAAAGATCGTATCGAGCCGGTCGGCCAGGGAAAGGACTTTGCCTACCAAGGTCTTGGGAATGGCGCCCTCCATTGAAGGAGGGAGATACTGCTCGGCAATGGCCTGACTGACGGCGTCCGATTCTCCATCGTGCTTGGCGTAGTCCCCACCCATGATGCCTTGGAGTATGGGGAACTCGCCCACGATGCCCGTGGTCAGATCGGCCTTGCAGAGTTCGGCAGCCCTGGCGCAATCCCGGCGGGTCTCATGGTCCAATGCAAACATGACGGCCAGCCGTTCCGCCAACTGCCTGACTCGCTGCTGTTTCTCGTACAGGGTACCCAGTTTTTGGTGAAAGGTGACTCCCCTGAGCTTTTCCGCCCGGCTGGCCAAGCCGACTTTGCGATCCTCATCGAAAAAGAACTTGGCATCGGCCAGACGGGCCGCCAGGACCCGCTCGTTGCCCTTGCGAATCACGGTCATGTCAGCCAGCTTGATGTTCGTGACTGAGATGAATTGCGGCAGCAGGCTGCCGTCCTTCTGCATGAGAGAAAAGAATCCTTGGTGTTCCTTCATCGATGTCATGAGAATTTCTTTGGGGAGGGCGAGATACTGCGGGTTGAAAGCTCCGAGAATGGCATGGGGATACTCGACGGTCTGGACCGCTTGCGCTAAGAGGTCCTCATCGCGGTGGACCTGTCCACGGACTGACTTGGCGAGGCTGTCGAGTTGGGCGAGAATCATGGTTCGGCGCCGGTTTTGGTCGGGGAAGACGCCGTGGCGTTCGAGCGTACTCACATACGTCTTGAAATCTTTGACCGGAATGCCATGGGTTCGCGCCGGTCCGGCCGGGCCGATAAATCGGTGTCCCCAGGTTCGGTTGCCGGCCTTCACTCCGCCTGCTTGGCAGTTGACCGCCTTGCCTCCATACTGTGCCAGGAGCCAGCGGATGGGGCGCGCGAACTTCATGCCGGTCTCGTTCCAGTGCATGGACTTGGGAAAGGACAGACTGCCGATCAATGATGGCAAACAGTCGGCCAGGACGGTCGGCGTCGGGCGTCCCGCTTCCCGCTTCACGGCGCACAGGTACTCGCCCTTGGGGGTCTGCCGAATCTCCAAGTCGTCGACCGTGACTCCCTGCGATCCGGCAAAGCCGATGGCGGCTTTGGTCGGCTGGCCCTGCGCATCGAAGGCCACCGCCTTGGATGGTCCCATCGCTTCCTTGACGGTCGCGGCTTGATGCCCTGCGAGCGCCTCGATCACCAGGACCAGCCGTCTGGGCGTGCCAAGCGTTCGCAAGGCTCCGTGCGTGAGGCGCTGTTCCTTCAGCAGGCGTGCGGCCGATTCTTCCAAGGATCGAAGCGCAAGCGGCACGAACTGATAGGGCAGTTCCTCCGTTCCGATCTCGAACAAGAGTTCCGCCGCCGTCGCCGAGACGCGGCGTGCGGCCGGTTTCTTGTTTTTTGTCTGTTTCTTTTTCTGTGCGCTGCCCATCGTGCAAGGTCCGGTCTATTTGCTACCGCGGTGTTGCGTGACGATGTCGCCTTGTTGTTTCAACAGGGGAAACCCCAGATTCTCCCGTTGGGCCAAGTATCCCTCCGCGCACCGGTGGGCCAAGGCCCGGACGCGGGCAATGTACCCGGTTCGTTCCGCCACGCTGATGGCGCCCCGTGCATCCAGGAGATTGAAGACGTGGGAGGTTTTGATGCAGTAGTCATAGGCCGGTAAGATCAGGTCTTGCTCGATCAGCCGCTTGCATTCCGATTCGAAGGTTTGAAACGTGGCGGTCAGCATGGAGGCATCCGATGTCTCAAAATTGTACTTCGAAAACTGCCGCTCCGTTTCCAGGTGAATGTCCCTGTATGTGACCTCGTCGGTCCAGGCCAGGTCATAGACATTGTCCACCTGTTGGAGGTACATCGCGATCCGTTCGGTGCCATAGGTGATCTCGACTGTGATCGGATTGAGTTCAATGCCCCCGACTTCCTGAAAGTAGGTGAACTGCGTGATTTCCATCCCGTCAAGCCGCACTTCCCACCCGAGTCCCCAGGCGCCCAGTGTGGGAGACTCCCAGTCGTCCTGGATGAAGCGGATGTCATGTTGTTTGGGGTTGATCCCAAGGCGGGCGAGGCTTTCAAGGTAGAGGGCTTGAATGTCGTCGGGAGACGGCTTCAGGACAACTTGATACTGGTAATAGTGTTGCATCCGGTTCGGGTTTTCGCCGTAGCGGCCGTCGGTCGGACGACGGCAGGGCTGCGGATAGGCGGCCCGCCAGGGTTCAGGCCCTAGGGTGCGCAAGAAAGTGGCCGGATGGAACGTCCCGGCTCCCATCTCCAGATCGTAGGGTTGATGAATGACGCAGCCTTGGTCGGCCCAATAACGATGAAGGGAGAGGATCAACTCCTGGAGGGTCACGGATCGTCCTTGCCGTTGTTGCTCGGTTTGCATTGGGCCAGGTTGACGCCCAAGAGGGTTGCTTCCGTGGCACGTACCTCTCAGAAGCGACGCTAAAGTAACAAGAATCTCCTGACTCTGTCAAGGCGGATCGGACGTTCGAACGCTCGCTTCTTCTCTTCTGTCCACTGCTAGGCTGATCTGTCGGCAATCTGTTTCCTGGTGGTTAAGTGGGTCTCGAAAAACTTGACGGGAGTAAATCGATCGGCTATTGTGCTGAAAATTTAGTAACTCAGTGTACATTTAAATACAATGAGATTCTCCAAGAAAAGTGAATATGCGCTCCGCGCCCTCATCGAGTTGACGGCGCACTATAAAAAATCGTTGCTCCAGCGGCACGAAATTGCCGCCCGTCAAAATGTTCCCATCGAGTTTCTCGAACAAATCCTCCTGACGCTCAAGAATGCGGGCCTGCTGGCCAGTAAGCGCGGCGTGACCGGGGGCTACAGCCTCATCAAGCCGCCTGACGAGATCACGCTGGGGCAAGTCATCCGTCTGTTGGACGGCCCGCTGGCCCCAATCGCCTGCGTCAGCAAGACCGCCTATCAGAAATGCGACGATTGCCCCTACGCGGAGAAGGCCGAGTGCCCCATGCACAACGCAATGGGTGAAGTGCGCGACGCTATCGCGCAGATCCTTGATCATTACACGCTTGCCGATTTTGCCTCGGGTCGCCGCAAGCGCGGCCATGCCTGAGCCATGCGGCGCCGGCGTCGCGCAACGAAGGAAGACCGATGGAACAGATCGCCCTCATCCTGATCACGTTTCTTGCGGCCACGGTCAACGGGGCCTTGGGATACGGGTTCTCCTCGATCACGGTCCCCGTGGCCCTGCTGTTCTACACGAACCGGATTTTGAATCCCGCACTCGTGCTCGTCGAAATGGTCATCAATGCCTACGTCCTCTTCATCAACCGGCACAGCGTGCCACTGGTCTGGAAGCGCGTACTGCCCCTCGTGCTCGGCGTGCTCCCCGGCGTGGCGATCGGCAGCTACGTGCTTTTTATGGTCAAACCGGGATGGCTGAAGTTCGTCACCTATCTGCTCCTGCTTCCGCTCATTCTGCTTCAAGCGGCCGGCGTCAGGCGGGCGGTCCGTTCGGAAAAAGCCGTGGGGCTGCCGTTCGGGATGGGCATCGGCGTGCTCTATTCGGTCACGACGATTTCCGGGCCGCCTCTGGCGCTCTTCTTTAACAACCAGGGTTATGCCAAACAAGAGTTTCGGGCGGCCCTCGGCCTCATCCGCGTGGCCGAGTCAACCTTGACAGCCGCCGCCTATTTCTTCCTGGGCCTCTACAGCGTCGACAGCGGCCAACTGCTGGCCTCCATCGTGCCGAGCGTGCTGATCGGCATTCCCCTCGGCACCTTCCTGATCAGCCGGATCGATCCCGAAACGTTCCGGCGGCTCTGCATGAGCTTCGATGCCTGGGTGGTGGGCTTTGGGTTGTCCAAAGTCATGGTCGAACTGCACCTGGCGGCTAGTCCCGGCGCCTACGGTGTGTTGGCGGGCGTTGCGGTGATTGACGCCTATCTCTTGTTCATGTTCTTCCGCAACCGGGCGCCGGTACCGATCGTCGGCCGAAGCGCGCCACGCCCTCCTACGCCTGAAGCGGCGGACCCGGACCACGGCCGATCCCGCGATGGATGACGGATGCCGGCGCCGTCCGACCGGCACTTCTCCCGACGAGCTTTTTATTGACGACCGCCTCCTCTTTGTTTACAGTTGTTCCGATACCGACGACCGAAAAAAGGAGAGACCATAATGGCGGCTCGCATGACACAGGATGCCCTCATCACAGTGATCAGCAACAAGGCGGCGCACCTCCGGATCGAGAGCGTGCGCGCCACCTCGGAAGCGGGCAGCGGGCATCCATCCAGTTGTTGCTCGGCCGCCGATATCGTCGCCGCGCTGTTTTTCTCCGTGATGCGCTACGACCCCAAGAACCCGAAGTGCCCCAACCACGATCGTTTCGTCCTCTCCAAGGGCCATGCGGCCCCGCTTCTCTATGCGGCCTGGGCGGAAGCCGGGCTGTTCGACAAAGGCGACTTGCTGGGGCTGCGCAGGATGACATCCGATCTGGAAGGACACCCGACACCGCGGCTGGCCTTTGTAGACGTGGCGACCGGCTCTCTGGGCCAAGGTCTCCCGGCCGGTGTCGGCATGGCTTTGAACGCCAAGCGCGTGGACCGATCGGACTACCGCACCTATGTGCTGATGGGCGACGGCGAATCCGTCGAGGGGTCGGTCTGGGAAGCGGTGGAGCTGGCGCGGCATTATGCCCTCGACAACCTCTCTGCGATTGTGGACGTCAACCGCCTGGGACAAAGCGATCCCACCATGTTGCAACATGACATGGAGGCCTACCGTTCACGCTGGGCCGGCTTCGGCTGGCACGCCATCGTTGTGGACGGGCATGACGTGGCCGCGCTGCTGGCCGCCTTCGACGAAGCGGCCTTCACCAAGGGAAAGCCGACGGTCTTGCTGGCCAGGACGTTGAAGGGCAAGGGCATCTCGTTTGTCGAGGACCGCCCTGACTGGCACGGCAAGCCGCTCAAAAAGGGGGAGGAATCGCAAAAGGCCATCGATGAGTTGACGCGGCAACTGCGTCAGAGCGCCGTCCAGCCTGAGATCAAGAAGCCGAGCGCCTCCCCGACCGTGACCAAGCCGGTCAAGGCGATGGCCCCACCCGCCTACAAGTCGACTGATGTGGCGGCCACCCGTGAGGCGTTCGGTGCGGCGCTGGCCGCATTGGGTGAAGCCAACCCGCTGGTCGTGGGGCTGGATGCCGACGTCAAAAACTCCACCTTCACGGACAAGTTCGGCAAGCAGTTCCCTGACCGCTTTTTCGAAAGTTTCATCGCAGAGCAGAATATGGTGGGCGCGGCGATCGGCTTGGCCGCCTGCGGCAAGATTCCCTTCCTGGCGACCTTCGCCTGCTTCCTGACCCGCGCCTATGATTTTATCCGCATGGCCGCCATCAGCCAATCGAACATCAAGCTCGTCGGGACGCACGCCGGCGTCAGCATCGGCGAAGATGGCCCTTCCCAAATGGGCCTGGAAGACATCGCCATGATGGCTGCGCAGCCGGGCATGGTCGTCCTCTATCCCTCCGATGGGGTCAGCACGCATCGGCTGATCGAAGCTGCGGCGTCACACCGCGGCCCGGTCTATGTCAGGACCGGCCGTCCCAAGTCGCCGATTCTGTATGGCAACGAGGAGTCGTTCACGATCGGCGGGTCGAAAGTCGTCCGGCAAAGCCAGGCCGATCAATTGACCATTGTCGCGGCGGGCATCACGCTCTTCGAAGCCTTGAAGGCGCACGATCAGTTGAAGGCGGCGGGCATTCCCGTACGAGTCATCGACCTGTACAGCATCGTGCCGGTCGATCGCGCGACCCTGCTCGGCTGTGCGAAGGCGACGCAGAACCGGATCCTGACCGTGGAGGATCACTACGAACACGGCGGGCTGGGGGATGCGGTGTTGAGCGCGGTCGGCAGTGAAGGGATTCGCGTCCATAAACTGGCCGTGCGGGAGATCCCCCACAGCGGCAAGCCGGATGAACTGATCGATCGCTATGGGATCAGCGCGCGCGCGATCGTCGAGGCCGCGAAACAGATTCTCTAGCTTCTGTGCCCCTATGAGCAAAGCCGATCCTCTGCGAACGATTCCGATGTTCAACTCGCTCACGGCGAAGGATCGCCGGAAGATGGCCGGCGAGGTGGTGGAAACCCGCTATGGCAAGGGGGAGTACATCTTTCGCGAAGGGGACCCTGCCGAAGCGTTTCATATTCTGAAAGAAGGATCGGTCAAGTGCGTCAAGTCCTCCCCGGACGGCAAAGAGGTGACGTTGAAGGTGCTGATGCCCGGGGACCTCTTCTGCTGCGACGCGGCGGTGTTCGACGGGGCCACTCATCCCGGCTGCGCCCAGCCGATCGGGGACGTCAGCGTGCTCCGGTTGAGCAAGAAGGCGTATTTCGATCTGCTGCGTCGCAATCCTGATGCGGCCTTCGAGGTCATCAAATATCTGGGCAACCGTCTCAATGAAGCCCAGGAAAACGCCAAAGTGCTCGCGCTGGATCGCGCCGAGCAACGTTTGGCCGGCCTGCTGGTCAAGCTCTCGTCGCAAGCCGGGGTTCGGGAGGCCGACGGTATCCGCCTCACGGTTCGGCTCACGCGGCAGGACCTGGCCGACATGGCCGGCGTCGCCGTGGAGACGGCCACCCGAATCATGGGCCAGTTTAAACGGGCGCGGCTGGTTTCAGGAATGGCCAAGCGCCTGGTGATTCACAATCTGGGCCGGCTCGAACAACTGATGCTCTCCGCTTCCCCTGCCGCTAGATAGCCTGTCCCATAGCCCGCGCCTATTTATTTTAAAAACATGACTCATGTCATGTTTTTAATTCCCGCACGCGCTTATCCTGACGCCCACAGTAACCGTGAGGCGACTTGTTGATTCAGTAAGGAGGACGCGCATGTTGTCGAGTCATACGTTGTTCGAGCAGTTCGTCAAGCCGTGGGTGGTTGCCGC
>JACQCB010000102.1 GCA_016201805.1 Nitrospirota bacterium
CAGCGAATGGTCGGCGCCGTCTCGCGGGCAGGGAAGGAAGGACACCTGACCGACGGGGAGGCATCGGCGAAAGCGATCCGGGTGATGCAGCAAGAAGTCACATCGGACTTGGCCAAGACTCTTGCCGGCTATGTCTATGGAGAAGTGGACCCGGCCGGCACCATGCCGCCGGCCGCTTGTCCCAAGGAAGGCTAGCAAGGAAAGCTAGATGGAGCCGAAACGACCGACCAGCCTTCATCGTCGTAGAGCAACCCATTCACCACCGAATACCAATGCGAGGAAACCATCCATGAGCAAGCCATCCATGCAGCGACCTTCTGCGAAACGATCACCTGCCGCACGGACTGCGCCGGCCAGGCAAGAGCCCCCGACTTCTCGCCGGTCTTCCGGTCGGGCGGGGAAAGCACAGGTGATCGAGCGCATCCAGTCGGACACGCGCGAAGTCCACAGCGGCAGTCTCCTGACGACGCTGAAAAGGCAGGGGTATGAAGAATTGCCCCTGGAGGAGATTCAGGACCGCCTCTCGAAGCTCCGCACCTCCCTCGCTGAATTTGTCATATCGAAAAGGGGATGACCGATGCCGTTTTATTATTTCGACACCTCGGCGCTGGTGAAACGGTACAGCCGCGAACGCGGCACCAGCATTGTGAACGCCTTGCTGGCGAAGCGCGGCAAGACCGCCGTCCTGGGAACGATCTCGATCACGGAATTCTATTCCACGATGGCGCTGAAAGCTCAGCAGGGAGAGCTGACGCGAGATGATTGGTACTCGGTGATTTTCAAGTTCGAAGCCGAGGCGACCCGGGGACTCTATCACTTCGTGGCGCCGTCCAGCCGGACTTTTTTAACGACCAAGCAACTCATCCTCGACCATCCCTATCTCCGCACCGCTCAGGCGCTCCAACTCGCGCTGGCACAAGAGCTGCGGCCGCTGAGGCTGTCGATGGTGAGCTCGGACAGGCAGGTGCTAGATCTGTGCCGCCCCTTCGGCATCAAGCCGATCAATCCTGAAGACGACTAAAAGAGGGAGAAGAGCATAGGGCTGATGGCGTATGGCTGGAAAAACCAAGAGCTAATAGCCTATGGCGTATAGCCGGAGGAACTGGAGACGGCGCTTCTACTTCCGACCATCAGCTATATGCCGTCAGCTCTTACTTGTTGCCATAAGCTATCAGCTCCCGTCCGGCCAGGCGGCGGTTCTATTGAATATACTCCCATGTGTCGATCTGCTTGAGCGTGTAATTCACCGCTTCTTTCAGCTTCTTCTGCTTGGGGTCCGAGTCGGTGCTGTGCATCTTCTGGAGGGATTTGTAGAGGGCAAAGAGCGGTTCATACGAACGCTTGTCCGGCAACTTGCCGAGCGCCAGGACCACCTCGGTCTTCACACCGACATCATCGTTCTTCAAGGCCTCGATCAGGGGCGTAATCACCGAAAAGTCGCTGTGCAGAGAACCTAGAATCCCCAAGCCCTTCGCTGCGGCAGCCTGCAGTTCCGGCTTCCCGGACTTCATCGCCTCGATCAGGACCGGGATGCTCTCTTTTTGGCCGATGTTGCCCAGTGCAACGGCCGCCGCCTGGGCGATTTCAAGGTCCGGCTCCTTGAGCGCGGACAGCAGGTGCGGCACCGCCTTGGTCGAGAAAATGTCGCCAAGCTGTGCGACGATCAGCACTTTGCGCGTCGAGGTGGCGGCCGGATCGTCCAGCAGCGTGAGCAAGCGATCCTCCTGCCCCCATTCAGCCGCCAGCAGGATGGGGAAATCGTAGCGTTCCAACCGCTCACGCAACTTGGTCATGGCATAGAGGCCCGCATCGGCAGCATGGGCTTCGGCAGCCGCCTTCAACGCATCCGGGAAGTCGGTCCGCACTTCCTTCTGCCAGCCCATCTTCTTGCCGCCCAGCAAGTACGCAAGCTGACAGGCCGGACCCTTCCAGACGCGGGACGGGGAGTCCGGCAGGTCCGCATCACCGCCTGACGCACTGGTCCCTTCCCAGACCTTCCGCTGCTCGCATTTGATCTTGACCTCGACGTCGTGTGGCTGCGCCGGATCGGTCAGAACCGTATACCCGGCTTCTTTTAGTTGTCGGATCGCCGCTTCAGCCAAAGGCTTTGCATCGGTCTGGCCCTGATCGGTAATCGCCAAGACCTCCACCAGCACTCGATCCACCTTTTCCAGCGCCTCCTTTTGCTTGGGGGTCAGAAGATCACGGCGGGCGAAGACATCGGCGCCGAGGACAGTCACCAGGAACAGGAGGAAAAAAACGCCCATGAACAATTTCATGATCGCCTCATTGGATCGAATAATCTCTCATGTCCTCAAGGAAACAGCCGACTCGAAGCCCCACTTTACCCAAGCCCTATGACCGACGCAAGGCATGGAAAGTTGAAGGGGCAAAGAGAATCGGCAAGAGTCACAGGCGGCGGAACAACCACGGCGCAGCGATAAGAAGTGCTTGCCCCATCCTCACGATATGGGTAGACTGCTCCGGCAACGGACAGCGTCCATCCAACTCTACGAAGGAGCGACACGTGGTCTATTGGGTCAAGGTGGTCTTCGCGGACAATCAGGAGTTGCTCGTCAAGGATGCCATCCGGCATACCATCAGCGAGGATATGGAAGTCTTGGAGATCGATTCCGCAAAAGAAGTCGTCATCATCCCGATGAAGCAGATCAAGTACATCGCCTGCGACGCCACCGTCTTCGCTACAAAACCAAAGACTTAGCTTCAGCAAGTGATGAAACATCACGGTTCGGTTTTAAATCGCCCCGATCGGACACCTTGTCTAGCCGATCCACCGCCTGCCTGTTGCCTCCCAGGATCAGATGCCCGTAGGTATCGGCGGTCACCTTGATGGACGAATGCCCGATCTGCTCTGCAATATATTGCAGGTTCTCGCCATTGGCAATTACGTGGCTCGCAAAGGTATGCCGCGCCGCATGCAAATCCAGCCTCCGAATCTCAGCTTTCTCAATCAACGGGAACCAAAGCTTACAGCGGAGCCAATTCTCCGACATGTAGGACCGGACAAGTCTGGTTCCTCCCAGGTTGCCTGGAAAGAGGAGTTCCGGTTGTGCTTGGACGTATGGCTTTTGTCGTCTTCTCGTCGTTGGGATGATAGTACCCGCCCATGTAGACCGGTTTGCCTTGCGCGCTGAGGCAGTCAGGTATAAATTATCGATAGCCTCGGAAGTCAAAATGGAAATCCCGGAAGGAAATACATTTGCCATGGAAGATTCCTCTAGCACTCACACAACGCGGCGAGAGCTGCTCGCGAGAATGGGAACCGGACTGGTGGCCATCACAGTCGGCAGCGCCTGGGGGCAGATCAGCCCAGCGCAAGCGCGAGCGAGTGGCGCGGGTCTACGGCGATTGAACGCCGCGGAAGGGACGACGCTCGAGGCGCTGGGGGATGTGCTGCTGCCGGGGGCCGCAGCGGCCGGCATCGCGCACTATGTCGATGATCAACTCGACAGCGAGACCCCATTGTTGATTCTGAAATACATGGATTACCCGGGTCCTTTCCTGGATTTTTACCAACAGGGATTGCGGTCGCTCGAAGGCCTGGGGCAAGTCCGACACGGCGGCTCGTTCCACGAGCTGAGTGCTGACCAGAGGATTGGCTTGGTTCGGGAAATCGCGCAGAAGAATCCGCCCGAATGGAGCGGGCCGCCTGCGCCCTTATTTTACTTTGTGACGCGCAGCGACGCCGTGGACGTGTATTACGGAACGCAGGAGGGTTTTGCGAAGCTCAACGTTCCGTATATGGCCCACATCCTGCCCCCTAAGAAATGGTGAGTCGCCATGCCCAAGGATAAAGCGGACATCGTGATCGTGGGTTCCGGGGCTGCGGGGAGCCTGCTGGCGGCCAAATTGTCGCAGGCCGGCAAGACGGTCGTGATCCTGGAGGCGGGGCCGAAGCGAAGCATGGGCGATCTGGTCAGCTCGCAGATCTGGGCGCGGCGATTGAAGTGGGCCGGCCCCGCCGTTGAAAGCGGCGGCACAGATGCACTCTCGGTCGGCTTTGGCTCGGGTTGGGGTACCGGCGGCTCGGCCATGCACCATTATGCCTGTTGGTTCCGGCTGCACCCGGAAGACTTCGAGATGAAGAGCCGCTTCGGCAAGGGGCTGGATTGGCCCCTGTCCTACGCGGACCTCCGTCCTGCCTATGACCAAATCCAACGAGAAGTCGGTATTTCGGGCGACGCGGGCAAGGAGGTCTGGCGGCCTGAAGGCGAGCCCTATCCGATGCCGCCTCTGCCGCTGTTCAACCAAGGACGGGTTATCGCGCGTGGGTTTGAAAAACTGGGCCTGCGCACCTCGCCGCTGCCGATGGCGATCAACTCGGTGCCCTACAACGGCCGTCCTGCCTGTGTGTATGACGGCTGGTGCGACGCGGGATGCCCGATTTCTGCGCTCGGCAATCCTCTGGCCGTCTATCTGCCCCAGGCGTTCAACGCCGGTGTGACGATCGCGCATCACGGCGCCGTGACGCGGGTCCTGACGAATCCGACGGGTGACAAGGCCCTGGGGGTGGAATACTACGATGCCCAGGGACAACGCCTGGTCCAGGAGGCGAGTGTCGTGATCTTAGCGGCATACGCGTTTGAGACGCCTCGAATCCTGCTCAACTCTCGCGAGGGGGGGCTCGCCAACTCGAGCGGCACCGTCGGACGGTACATGATGGCCCACAGCACGGCCAACGTACATGGGTTGTTCGCGGAAGAGACGGAAAACTATATGGGGATGACGGGCGGTCAGTTGCTGTCGCAGGAGCACTACGCGAAGGACCCGAAAAAAGGATATGTGGCGAGCTCGCAATGGCTGATCGGCAATGCACTCAAGCCCAATGACCTTCTGGGAATTTGCAACACCAGGCCCGACCTGCTGGGCGAGCCGCTGCACGCCTTCCTGAGGACCGCCGCGCAGCACCTCGCCACCATGACGTTTGTGGGCGAAGGGCTGCCGGACGCCGATAACCGGCTGGTGTTGAGTGGAAATAAAGATCGCTACGGCTTGCCGCTGGCACGCGTGCACCACCAGTTCGGTCCGGATAGCCTCCGATGCTGGGAGGCCGGTGTAAAACAGGGCAAGACGGTTTTTGAGGCCGCCGGAGCCCACGAAGTCTGGGCGAGCGGGCGGGCGCAGATGCACACCTTGGGCGGGGCGATCATGGGCCGCTCGGCCCGGAGTTCAGTCGCGAACAGCTACGGCCAAACCCACGATGTTCCCAACTTATTCCTCGCAGGCTCGAGTCTTTTCCCCACTTCTGGCGCGGTGAATCCGACCTTCACGATTAGTGCTCTGGCGCTACGGTCGGCGCAATACATGCTTCACTCTTGGTCGAGCCTGGCTTGAGGGCATGGTACTTCAATGCGAACAGTCTGTGTTCCGCGCAGAGGAAGAGCCTCTTTTCGTCGAGTAAGCGCGACGACCTTGGTGTCCAGTGCGGGATGACTCCGTAAGCCCCTTGAACGCTTGCATCCTTGGTCCTTGATCGGAAACAAACCCTTCCACACCGCACCATAGACGCATGAGGCTAGACATCGGGTTTCCTTTTTGCCCCCGGCTCTGCCGACAAAACCCCCGGCATCTTGTCACGGTTCAAGTCACGGTGAGGTTATACCACAGCAAGCAAGGCGGCTACACGGGAAGCCACGAAACCTCTTGATGAGCTTGGGCTTCCCGTGATGTATCGTATCATTGCGTAGCTTGGCGTTACACTCGGCCGGACACCAAGTACATCGCCTGCGACGCGACGGTCTTTGCCGCCAAAAAGTAACCCGCCGAATCTCCGCTACCGCTTGCCAAGAGACAGCCGCTTGGCGAGGCGCTTGGCCAGGCGCACCATGGCAGGAGACCGATCGGCCGAGCTCAAGAGCACGTTCAGCACGTGCATCCGCTTCTTGTCGGCCAGTGCCGCATCCAACGCCTGTACGACCTCGCCATGCGTGCCGACCCTGTGGCCGACCCCGCCCCCCACCAGATCGCATATCTTGTCGTATTGCCATTCATGCACGTCGTTAAAGGGTCCGTCGAGAATTTCCCGCTCCGTGCCATAGCCCCGGTTATTCAGGATGATCACGACCGGCGCCTGGCCATGCCGCACGCAGGTGCTCAGCTCCGTCCCGGTCATCTGGAAAGCGCCGTCGCCAACCAGCACGATCGGGCGAAGCGAGGGATCGGCAAAACCGACCCCCACCGCCGCCGGAACCGCGAAGCCCATGGACGTGTAATAAGCCGGGGAGACGAACTCGGCGCTTTTGTGGACGCGCAGGTCGGCCCCGGCAAAAAGTGACTCGCCGATGTCGGCGACGACCAGCATTTTCTCATCCAGCCGGCTTTCCAGGTGGCTGAACAAGCCGCTCAAGGTCGCCGGTTGGGTCGCAGCCGGGGCTTCGAGCGTCGAACTGCGATGCGCCGGGATCGGACGGGAGGAAAACGACGGCATCGGCGCGGCGACCAGCGCGCGGACGAAGTCTTCGAAGTAGACCCCTTCGTAGCGATGGTGCTTGATGAGAATCGCATCGGCCGTCGCGTGGATCGCGCGGCCTTCCGCCAACAAGGGGGAATGCGCGCCCAGATCCTCGATGTCCGTCAGGATCGAGCCGAGCATCACGAGACAATCGGCCTCGTCCACGAACTGCTGCACCTCGTCTCGCCCGATCAGCCCGCCGTACACGCCGACGAACAGCGGGTGGTCCTCGCGGATCACGGATTTTCCCAGCAGGGTAGAGGCAACGGGGATATTCATGCGTTCCGCCAGGCGCGACACATCGTCCTGCAAATGAAACCGGTGCACCTCCGCGCCCACGAGCAGCACCGGTTTCTGCACGGCAGCCAGCATCTCGCGAACCTCGGCCACGGCTTCCGCCAGGGCGGCGGGATCGCTCGTCTCCTCTTGGAGCGGACGCGCATAGGCGGAGGGCTCGATCGGCGCATGGACCAGGTCGCGTGGGATTTCCAGATAAATAGGCCGCTTGTACCGCATCAACGCCATCAAGGCCCGGTCGATCTCGCGTTCGGCCGTCAGCGGATCGTCCAGCACGACGGCCGCAACCGTGACCTGTTCGAACACTTCCTTCTGCGTGGAAAAATCACGGACCATGTGGTGCAAGTAGGGATTTCTCACGCGCTCTGCCAGGCCGGGCGACCCAGTGAGCAATACCACGGGCGACCGTTCCGCATAGGCGCAGGCCACGGCGTTGACGGTGTTCAGCCCTCCGACGCAGTAGGTGACGCAGGCGGCGCCGATGCCGCGAATCCTGGCATAGGCGTCGGCGGCAAAGCCGGCGCAGTCTTCGCGCGTCATGCCGACATGTTGAATGGGCGATTCTTCGATCAGCTGGCAGAGGGTGAGCACATAGTCTCCGGGGACGCCGAAAATATGACGCAAGCCGAGCCCGTGCAATCGCTCAAGCAGGACCGACCCGATCGTTCTTTTTGCCGCCATAGGAACGCTCCTCTGAAACCGTTTCTTTGTACCCTGCGGCCTGCTGAATGTCCAGCAGACACATTATAAAACGCGGCGGAGCGATCCGGTGAGGCTCGACACGCAGCACGTGCTCGGCAGGGACGCCGGCCGACGGATCGTGTTTAGTCGCTGGGCGGCTCGAAGTGGCCGGATGGGCGGGATTGCCAGGGGACGGTCGCCCGCCTGGATTGCTTCACAAGACTGCGGAGGCTGGCTTCAGCCGCCTTGACCAGCGCGGGTTCGCCGCTTTGCAGGAGGGCCGTGAGCAACACGTAGAGTTCCCGCTCGTGCCGAGATGCGCCTAGCACACGCTCGGTGACCGGGTCTGGAGAGTCGGGCAATAGCGGCGCGACTTCTTCACCGTCGGGGTCGGTGGTCAACAACTTCACCTGGGCCGGATCGCAGAAGAGCCACGAGGGCGGAATCCCCAACGCCTTAGCCAAGGCCTCGACGGTCGATGCGGTGGGGTCCACTTCACCGCACTCGATCGCCTCCAGAGCGGCGGGGGACAGACCGACGTTCTCGGCCACAATTGAAACGGCCTGTTTGCGGGAGAGACGCCACGCCTGGATGAGAGAACCAAGTGCCATACACGACGTGGCTCTGGCAGTTAGAGAATCCGGCGCAGGATATCGGCAATCCACTTTTTGATCCGGGCAAGGACTCCCTGTTTGTCCTGCGC
>JACQCB010000144.1 GCA_016201805.1 Nitrospirota bacterium
TGGTTCATGCTCGTGGGCTCCGGTCCGACCGGCTATGACGGAAGCAGCGCCCAGACCGGTAAGATTTTTGTCGTCGATCTGCAAACCGGCCCGAAGGATTCTGCCACTGGAGCCAACCTCGTGTCTTCATTTCCCACGAGCGATCTGAATTCCTTCATGGGGGATGTGGTTGCGTTGGATGCGGACCTGGACTTCCGGACAGATGCGGCCTACCTGGGCAACGTCATCAACAACGGGAGTAACCCGAGTTGGGCCGGGAAGCTGTATCGTCTGACGACCGGAGGTACGTTCCCGTTCGGCATTGCGGTGAGTCCCTCGGCATGGGGGATCGTTTCGGGAGCTTATCGGGCTCCCACAGTCCTGCTGGCGACGTTCCCAACCGGCGGGACGACGCCGGTCGGGCCGATTACGGCGGCCCCCACGGTGACGGCCGATGACGCCAACAGGCTCTGGGTGTTTTTCGGCACCGGGCGATTTTACGGCACAGCGGACAAGACCAACACGGACACCCAATATTTCTTCGGGGTGAAGGACCCTGTCGTCACGAACGGCTGTACCCAGTCGAGCGTCACCAGTTGTCAGAAAAATAACCTGCTGAACGTGTCGGCCGTGACCGTCTGCACGACTTGCGCAGCCGGCGCCAACCAGGTGTCGGGCATTGCCGGCGTGACGACTTTCTCCGGCACTGCTACAACGACACTCGAAGGGAAAGTCGGGAGTCTGGACGGGTGGTACACGACTTTGCCGACCGCTGGCGAACGGTCGCTGAGCCCTCCGGTCATTTTGGGAGGGACGGTGTTCTTCACGACCTTCACGCCCTCCAGCGATACCTGTAGTTCGGGAGGCACGGGGAACTGTAGTTCGGGAGGCACGGGGAACGTCTATGCGCTCTTTTACAAAACCGGCAGCGCCAACAAAGAGCCGGTCATCGGAACTTACACGGGCACGGCGGGAGGCGTCAGCAATGCCGCTTGCGCCGTCGGCTCCACTTGCGTGAGCCGGGCCATGGGGCTGGGGGCAGGGCTGCCGTCCCAGATGGCGGTCCAGATCGGCGCGCAGGGAACCGGTTCGTCCGGGACAGCCAGCGGGTCCGGCTGCACAGGCCGGACGACCTTGATCAGCCAGGCCAGCACCGGCGCGATGAATCAATTGTGCAGCAAGCCGGCTCTGTCGTCTTGGAGCCGCTACGTCTCATGGATCAACCAGCGTGATTGACCAAGCGTAGGGTGTGTAACGTGAGGCATCAGAGGTGAGAAAGGCCATCCTCTTGCCCGTTGCTTCTTGCCTCTGGCCGCTAGTCCTGGTGGTTCTGGTCGGCTGCACGGAACGCTCGTCTCAAGACAAGGCGGAACGGTCCGAGCGGGCCGCCTCGCCGTCCCCATCGTCCGGCCCGGTCGGTGGACAGCCCGATCGCGCTCCCTTCGTGCGATCCGCTGACCTATGGGCTCGATGGCGCGCCATCCGGCATGACGATCGATACAAATACCGGCTGCATCGACTGGCGGATTATGGCCGGCAGGAGGGAGACTCACCGGGTCCGCGTCTCTGTACACGATAACCGCGAGGGCTATGCCTTTCAGGAATTTGTTTTGACACCTTAGAAGAATTGACGATTGTCGGAATTAAAAAAATCTTGGCAATCGTCAATTCTATTTAATCTATCGATGATTCAATCCTCTACCTCTTGCTGGCATCTTCGGCGGTCTGTTAGAATGCCCCCAGAAAGAATTGACGATTATCTGCGATTGCCTGATTGTCGATTCGAAGATATGCGGGTCTGCAATTCGTCAATCATGGCAATTCTTCAATCCGCAATGCTTCAATTTTCGGGAGGGTCCTCGTAGACCAGGCGTGCGCAAGATCAAGTTTCGAGAGGGAACCAACACCGCGAGCCTATTCGGCTCTCGCGACCAGCACCTCAAGATGATCGAGGATGAGCTTGGGGTGCGGATCGGGGCGCGGGGAGACGAACTGGGACTGGCCGGCGCCCCGGATGCCGTCCGAAAGGCCGAACGGGTCTTGACCGAGCTGGCCTCCTTGACCGCCGAGGGGTACGAGCTCAGGGCCGATGACGTGGCGGTGGCGCTCAAGGCGGCGCGAGGCTCGACGGACGTCCCGCTGAAAGAACTCCTCCTCGGCACCGTTCCCATCGCAACCAAAAAGCGTTTTGTCGCCCCCAAGTCGGCCGCCCAGAAGGCCTATCTGGAGGCGATTCAGAAATTCGACATCGTCATCGGGATCGGCCCGGCCGGGACGGGGAAATGCATTGCCTCAGGGAGTCTGGTTTTCACCAGTCAGGGGCTTTGCCCGATCGAGAATCTAGCAGCCGGCACGCAATCGGGTGAGTATGTCCCGATCGAAATAGGCGTGGCAGGCCTGCAAGGACTCGAACGAGCCAGCCATTTCTATGACGGTGGGATCTCAGCAACCAAGCGCATTCAAACCCGGTTTGGCTACGAGATCGAAGCGACGCCGGAGCATCCGCTGTTGCGCATTACCCCTGCAGGGGGGATGGACTGGATACGGTCGGACGAGTTGCGCGTCGGCGATTTTGTGGCGATACAGCGCGGGCAGAATCTTTTTGGGACAGATACGAAGATCCAATTTGACTACCAACGGAACACTCGTCATGACCATGCCAAGCCGATCCAACTGGATGAGCTGGACGAGGATTTTGCATATTTCATGGGGGCCATTACGGGCGACGGATGCCTGACATTCCGGAACCGTGTCATCCTGAGCAGTGCTGATGGACCGATACTGGATTGCTTCTATCGGACAGGGGCCAGGCTGGGGCTGCATGTCTTTAACAACGGCGCCGGCAGGCCGTACGACCGTATCATCGCCAGCTCTCAACTGTACCAATTGCTGCGTGATCTCGGTATGACGATGAGGCCGGCTGCGGAGAAATGTCTCCCCCGCTCCATTCTGCGGGCGCCGCGCGAGATCGTGGCGGCCTATTTGCGCGGACTGTTTGACACCGATGGGACGGTGAGCCATCGAGACGGCTATGTCACTTTGTACTCGGTCTCCAAACGGCTCATTGATGGCGTTCAGGTCATGCTGCTGAATTTCGGCATCCTTGCGCGCAAACGCCCAAAGTGGACTCTCTATCGAGGGGAGAAAAGGCTCTCCTATCAACTTGAAATCAGCGGGGCAGATGTGGATCTGTTCATGTCGGAGATCGGAACCGCCTTGCCTCGGAAGGGGGCTCTCTTTCGGGAGCGAGCACGAAATACGAATGCCGACGTTGTGCCTTTTCTCAGCCAAACGGTCCGTCAGGCAACAGCGGCTGGCCGCTTCCCGCGCGCGGCACATAAGCGCCTGGAAGATTACAAAACCGGGCGGCGGGCTCCGAGTTATGTGAAACTCGGAGAAATTCTTTCTTTGTTGCAGGAGAAAGCGTCAACT
>JACQCB010000122.1 GCA_016201805.1 Nitrospirota bacterium
CGAGGGCGAATACGGCCTGCGGGACGTGGTGGTCGGGGTGCCGGTCACGCTCGGGCGCGGCGGCGCGGAGAAAGTCCTCGAATACGACCTGACCGCGGAGGAACGGTCTGCGCTGACCCGGTCGGCTGACGCGGTCAAGGAGCTCTGCGCCGTTGTGGATCGGCTGCCGGCGTGACGATCCATTTCCTCCCCTTCGCTAAGGGGAGGCTAGGTGGGGTCGAAGGGGGACGAAAGCCCTGTGCTTCCCCTCTGCGGATCGGCTTCTGGGCTGGTCCGGCTGGGGTGTGTTGTAGTTGGGCCCACAGAGGGGAGGGAATCAATGAGTTCTGAGAAGAAGACTTTGGGGCAGGCAATCGACGAGATAGTTGCGGCGCTCTCAGCTCTTGATGAAAAAGCAAGATCAACAGCAATCGCCGCCGCGTGCGCGCACTTGGGGCTGGACGCGGGGCAAGTTCCCGCCCCTACCCCGAGTGCCATCACCCCGCTGGCCCAGCCGCCGCAGGCTCCCATCGCGACACCTCATCATCAACGGGACATCCGTTCACTGAAGGAAGAGAAGCAGCCTGAGAATGCAAAGGAGATGGCCTGCCTAGTCGCGTTCTACTTGCAGCAGCACGCTCCAGCCACTGACCGCAAAGATGTCGTCACTGTTGAAGACATGGTCAAGTACTTCAAACAGGCTCACTATCCACTGCCCAAACGAATCGCTCAGCTTCTCGTTGATGCGCGCCATTCAGGCTACTTTGATCCTGCTGAGAGGGGCACTTACCGGCTAAACGCAGTGGGTTACAACCTTATCGCGCATGCCCTGCCAAGGCAGAGCAAAGCCGGTAAGTAAGCATGCTCCAGCTACTCCGAGACGCGATAGGGCGCGTCGAGGCGCTGCAGCGCGAGCTATCTCGACTAAAAGCCGCGCACGTCAACTCCGAAACGGACAAGCAAGCGATTCGGGCCGTTGTAGACGAGTACTTCCGATCCATTCGGCCGTCGATCGCCATCTATCCCGCGCTCGCAGGCGAGCTCGGGTATGTGGACTCCACTCTTCAAAACATACTATTGCTTTCACATCGTCGCTCAACCGTCGCGGCATACCGAAAGCTCCTTGGACAGTGCAAGAAGGCATTGGTAGCGCTGGACACGCTTGCACTAACCCAAGCGCACCACCCTTCAAACGCAGCGCAGAAGGGCGGAGTCGACGGACGAATTCTCGAAACGCTACAACGGCTCCTTCCATCCGCAGCGGCTGCTTATGAACAGGCGTTGCTGGATCTAGAGCAGAAAAGAATCTCATACCGCGGACCAGCAACCGACTTACGCGAGGCGCTCCGAGAAACTCTCGACCATCTAGCACCAGACGTCGCCGTGACGAAGCAGCAAGGTTACAAGGTCGAACCCAACACGAACGGCCCCACAATGAAGCAAAAAGTCAGGTATGTCCTCTTGTCGCGAGGTATGTCCCGCACGTTAACTGAGCCGTCGGAGCGCGCTGCCGACGCGGTGGATGAGGCGGTAGGAGCCTTCGTCCGTTCCGTTTATTCCCGATCTAGCCTCTCCACCCACACCCCAACCGACCGCGACGAAGTCTTACGCATTCGAGATTGGGTGAGGGTCGTAATGTGTGAGCTACTGGAGATCAGGGGTGCATGAGGCCCAACAAGGCGTTCAACCCGACGGGCCCGCCTCCGGCGGGCCCGCGGGTTAACTTGGACGTTAGGCAGCTTGGGAGGGGGCGTTGTGGGAGAGCCGGCAAGCGATTCGAGGAGCGAAGGTGCGAAGAGGGCGTGGGAGACACGGCGCAGTGCGAGATACCGTGCTAGCAAGAGCGAACGGGCCAGCAAGAGCGCTCTCGCAGAATGGTGCCGCGCGAACGGCTGGAAGCTGTTGTTCTTCGAGGGCGAGACAGGGGCTCCTCGAATGGGCATCGTCGACGCCGTCATCGCGCGTATCAGGCCGGACGATGCCGACGCCGTTGACTTGCGGCTTGTGCAGCTCAAGGCGGGATCTGGTGGGCTGACCGCGACGGAAATCTCCCGTCTGAAGCACGCCGTTGCTATGCTGACGACGGACTGGTTGCTTGCAGCGTTCGACGGTGAGACACTACACCTTGTGCCAGAGACTTCGCGGAAAGGGACACACCGCCGTGGCTAACGGCGGGCCTCTTCGGAACCCGCACAGATGTGCTCTTGAGGTAGGGGGCCGAAGAATCTAAGCCTACTGGAGGCAAAGTAACTATCCGCCGCGATTTGATCGAACGCGGCGGCTCAACCGAAGGTTGGTATGGAGGTCTTCGATGCACAACGAGTTCACAGCAATCATTGAGCGCGACGGTGAGTGGTATGTCGCGTACTGTCCGGAGGTGCCTGGTGCCAACGGGCAGGGCCGCACGAAGGAAGAGGCGCGAGCCAGCTTAGCTGCAGCTATCGCACTCATCCTTGAGGACCGCCGCGAAGACGCGCTGCGCGGAATACCGCCTGACGCAGAGCGTGAAACGGTGATCGTCGAGTGAAGCGGAGCAGTTTGCTCAAACACCTTCGCCGGCATGGGTGTTATCTCAAGCGCGAAGGAGGCGAGCATTCGCTATGGTGCAACCCCGCGACCGGTGCTGTCGAGGCGGTCCCTCGGCACCAAGAGATCGGGAACAATCTGGCCCGCAAGATTTGTCGTAACCTCACGGTGCCTGAGATGGGCAGCGAGTGAACGCTGTTAATCCAGCGGGAGGTCCCCGCCTATAAGGGCGTGGGAATCTACTTCACGGTCCTCTTGCCTGCTTCCCTGTTGCTTGACATTTCGGGGGTCGCTCCTGTAGATATTTTCACTCAGCGGTCAACCAAAAGAGGTGCAGGATGAAATTTCTCGAAGATCCATATCAGACGATAGGGGTGGGACTCGCCCTCACGGTGGTCTTAGTCATGGCGTTTACGATGGGCGTCGGCACGACGGAGACGGACTGGCTGGGCATGCTTATGCGGTGGGTCCATTTTCTGGCCGGCATCACCTGGATCGGCCTGCTGTATTTCTTCAACCTGATCAACGCATCGTTCCTCAAGAGCCTCGACGGCCAGACCAAGAACATCGTGATTCCCAAGCTCATGCCCGCGGCGTTGACGTGGTTCCGCCATGGGGCGACCGTCACGGTGCTGGCGGGGCTCCTCCTCTACGGGCACATGTATGCCAAGGGCGGAACCGGGGCCGTCGCGCTGGGGATCGGCGGTCTGATCGGGATCATTATGATGGCCAACGTGCATGCGATCATCTGGCCCAACCAGAAAAAGATCATCGCGGCCGTGGAAAAGTTCACCAAGGATGGGACCGCGACGCCTCCCGAAATGGCCGGGTGGGGCCGCACGGCTCTGCTGGCCTCGCGCGTCAACTTCATGCTGTCGATCCCGATGCTGTTCTTCATGGGCGCCGGCAGCCACCTCAAGTAATCATTGCAGATCGGTCGGCGGGCTCCTCTGAAAAGAGGGTGACCCGCCGGCCTTATGCTCTTCCCCATCGAGCCATTCTTCGGGCCATTCTTCCAACGACAGGGCTGAAGGACCTACCAGGTGCTTTTGGCATAGGCCACAGGCCCTAACTGCTTGAGAAGCAGGCCTATTCAGGCTGTTTCGGCTTGACGGGGGTGGGAGGGGCCTATATAGTAAACACTCCAGGCTCGCTGTCCTGGATGTGGCTCTAGGTAGGTCAACGGTCGGAGGACGGTAGAGTGGAAACTCTCGCTGAGCCGAGACTCTTGCAGCAATTGGATGGTCCCCCGTGGGACATCGACGCGTACGTCAAGGTCGGGGGCTATGAGGCCTGGCGCAAGTGCGTTACGTCCATGCAGCCGGATGACGTTGTCGAAGAACTCAAAAAATCCGGGCTGCGCGGTCGGGGCGGTGCGGGATTTCCCACGGGGATCAAGTGGGGCAAGGTGCTGAGCCATCGGGTCAAGGAACATTATTTCGTTTGCAATGCCGGCGAACACGAACCGGGGACATTCAAAGATCGCTATTTGCTGAAGCATGTGCCGCATCAGTTGCTGGAAGGCTGTCTGATCGCGGCCTACACGGTCCAGGCCAAGGCCGCGTTCATCTACGTCAATCACGAATATCAGGAGGAGCGGCAGAATCTGAAGAAGGCGATCGAGCAGGCGAGGGCCAAGGGGCTACTGGGCAAGAATCTGTTGGGAAGCGGGCGGGACTTGGAGATCGAGATATTCGAAGGACACGGCTCCTACGTGGCCGGCGAAGAGACGGCCATGCTGGAGTCCATGCAGGGGCGGCCGGCCATGCCTCGGCAGAAACCGCCGTTTTACCCGACGGATTTCGGTCTCTACGGCAAGCCCACGCTGGTCAACAACGTCGAAACGCTTTGCAACATTCCGCGGATTCTCCGGAAGGGCGCAGACTGGTTTACGCAGGTCGGCACCGAGAAGTGTCCGGGCACGATGCTGTTCTCGCTCAGCGGGGCGGTGAACAAGCCGGGCGTGTACGAAATGCCGATGGGGACCCCGCTTCGTCGCTTGATCGAAGACTTCGGCGGCGGCGTTCCCGGCGGGCGCAAGGTGAAGGCGGTGTTCCCGGGCGGCCCGGCGTTCTCGATGGTCACGGCCGATGAGTTGGATCTTCCGATGGACTTCGACTCGCTCAAGAAGGCAGGCACGGGCCTGGGATCGGCCGGCGTGATCGTGGTGGACGATGCTACCTGTATGGTGGCGCAGACCCTCAAGTTCTCCGACTTTTTTAAGAATGAAAGCTGCGGGCAATGCCCGCCCTGCCGCATGGGGACGCTGAATTTGGCCACCTTGCTCGCCAAGGTCGAGCGTGGCGAAGGGACACAGAAAGACCTCGACGCCATGCTGCAGCTCTGTGGGTTTGTCAAGGGGACCGGGTACTGTACGCTGGTGACCGGGGCGGCGGTTCTTGTGCAGAGCAGTCTGCGCCTGTTCCGGCAAGAGTTCGAAGAACACATTGCGCGCAAGCGCTGTCCTTCTCGTCCCGCTGCGGCGGGCGTGGGGGCCGGCGCCTGATCGATGCGGAGTGAGTGCCGATGCCGAGGGTGACGTTTCTCCACCCGGACGGAAAGAGCGGCGACGTGCCGGCCGGTTTGACGCTCTTGGAAGCCGCGCAAGCGCTCGGGTTTCCACTGAACCACGATTGCGGAGGCAATGCTTCCTGTACCACCTGCCGGGTTGAAATCCAGATCGGGGGGGAGCATCTGTCCGAGATCGACTTCGACGAGCAGGATCTGCTGGACCGCGAGGCGCTGAGCGAGCCGTGGCACAGGCTGGGCTGCCAGGCCAAGGTCAAGGGGGATGTCGTCGTCCGCGTGCCTGAGCAGAAATGGGAGCCCCCCACGTCTGCCGGGCAGACCCGCGCCACGCAGGAGCCCGCGACTGCAGAGAGTCAGTGCAAGGTGCCGTAACCAATCCCGTCACGAGCCTGCTGGAAGGCGATCGATATAAGGGAGGAAGCCGATGATCACCATTACGCCACTCGCGGAAGCGAAGATTCGGGATCTCATGAAGGAAGAAAAGGACGTGGTCGGCCTGCGCATTTACGTGCGGGGCGGCGGGTGCCACGGCTATCAATATGGGATGGCGTTCGAGTCCAAGACGGCCGACGATGATACGATCATCGAGAAGGGCGACGTGAAGGTCATCATGGATTCGCAGAGCGCGCCGCTGCTTCAGGGGACGGAGGTGGACTACGTAGACAGCCTGCAAGGGTCCGGCTTTGCGATCAAAAACCCGCAGGCCAAGACCACCTGTGGGTGCGGCAGCTCGTTCAGTGCGTAAGGAGCGCCGTCGGTCATCCGCGCTCAGCCGGCAGCATGAAGAGCACATAAAGTAGGGAAGGGCCGGGTTGCTTTTCACAGGAGACGCAATCCGGCTTTTCTTTTGTGTCTCTTCACCGCCGGCTGAAGGCTGAGAGCTGGAAGTTGAGTTTTCTTATGCATGTAGCCAGTGTCACACGGCGGTATCACTTTGCGGCGGCGCATCGTCTGCACACGGAGCATCTGTCCGAAGAAGAGAACTGGAAGGTCTTCGGGAAGTGCAACAATCCCAATGGCCACGGACATAACTACACCCTGTTCGTGACCGTCCGTGGCGGGATCGACGCGCAGACCGGCCGGGCGGTGGCGTTCGATACGCTGGATCGGACCGTGCAGCAGACGGTGCTGGACCGGTTCGATCACCAGGATTTGAACCATGATCCGGCCTTTGCCGACCGGACGACGACGGGGGAAAATCTCGTGCTGTTGATCTGGGATCTGCTGCTGGCACAACTGCCACCCGGCCAGTTGGAGAAGATCGGATTGATTGAGACGCGCGACAACTATTTCGAATATGCCGGCCCTGCGGCACAATCCGCTGCGGTCGGGCGAACAGGCGGGTAAAACATGGCGATGAAGAGACGGGGCGGCGTAAGACAACGGCAGCGGGGGCAGGGGGCGGCCGAGGGGGACCTCAAGGATCTGGTCACCAGGATGTTGATCCAGCTCGGCGAGAACCCGAAGCGCAACGGCTTGCTCAAGACGCCGGAGCGGGTGGAGAAAGCCCTGCGGTTCATGACCCAGGGCTACAAGCAGAATCTCGACCACCTCCTCAACGAAGCGCTCTTCCCGCTCGAATACGACGAGATGGTGATCGTCAAGGATATCGACTTTTTCAGCCTCTGCGAACATCACCTTTTGCCCTTCTTCGGCCGCTGCCACGTCGGGTACTTGCCGAGGAAAAAGGTCGTGGGGTTGAGCAAGATTCCACGGATCGTGGACATGTTCAGCCGCAGGCTGCAAGTGCAGGAGCGCTTGACGGTCCAGATTGCGGAAGCGATTCAGGAGAAATTGCACCCGGAAGGCGTGGGCGTCGTGGTGGAGGCCCGCCACCTCTGCATGATGATGCGGGGGGTGGAAAAACAGAATACGCTCGCCGTGACCAGTTCCATGCTCGGTGCGTTTCGAACCCAGCAACAGACCCGCGTGGAATTCCTCAAGTTGATCCGCCGAGGCGGGGCCGGCGATCCGGACTGACCGCTGAAGAATTGCACATTGATTCATCCAGTCATTGTGTCACTGGCCGAGCCGAGCAATCGTCAATGGTTCAATGATCAAATCACTCAATCGTTACTGTCTCTAGGAACGAGACAAGCGCGGTGTTGAATGCCTCCGGCTGTTCCAGGTTGCTTAAGTGGCCGGCCGAGGGGATGATTTCGAACCGCGCGCCTTTGATACCCTCCGCAATCCTCCTGTTTTCATCCGGGCTCGTCAGAACATCGCCGTCGCCGACCAAAACCAACGTCGGGCAGTCGATGTCGGACAAGTCCTGGCTTGAGTCTGGCCGCTCCGCGATGGCCATGAGGTCTCCGACGATCCCGCTGATCTGTGTGCTCAGGCTGATGGTTGCTATACGTTGCACCAAGTCAGGCTTGGCCTGGTAGGCGGAGGCCGAGAGCAGCTTGGGGCCCATGTCGGCCACCACGGCTTTGGCGCCCTCCTTGTAGACTCGCTGGGCCAGTGCAAACCGCCACGCCACGACCTCGGGCGTGTCCGCCTCGGCGCGCGTGTCGCAGAAGACGAGGCCCTTGATCCGTTCCGGATACTTTCGGTGGAAGGCGAAGAGGAGGTACCCGCCCATCGACAGCCCGACGAACACGGCCCCGGTGATCTTGAGGTGATCCAACAACCCTGCCACGTCGTCGGCGAATTGGTCCAGTGTATAGCGCCAGAGCGGCGCGTCCGATTCGCCGTGGCCGCGCAAGTCTACGGCGATCACCCGATAGTGTTTGGAGAGGGCCTGCCGTTGCGGTTCCCACATGCTGCGGTTGAAGGGGAAGGCATGGAGGAAGACAACCGGCAGGCCCCGGCCATCATCGCTATAGGCCAGATCGATCCCGTTGATCCGCGCTTTCATTCCGTCCTTCTCCCGAAGCGTGCCGTTCCACCGCTCGATCTTCCTAGCATCCCCCCGCCGGGGCGTCAAGATGAGAGGCTGACGCGGGCCGATCGGAGCGTTTGCGGCCAGTGTCGATTCTGTATAGAATCCTCTTGAATCAGGAGAACAGTTGAAATGGGACGAGATCGCGAGCCGGAGCCTGATCTGTTTCATGCCGGTCAGGAAGGGGGCGACGTCTCGGCTCCGTTGGCCGAACGGATGCGCCCGCAGGACTTTGCGGACTTCGTGGGGCAGGACGAGATCGTCGCGCCGGATCGGCCGCTCCGCCGGGCCATCGAGTCCGACACGTTGTCCTCTGTCATCCTCTGGGGGCCTCCCGGCTCTGGCAAGACCACCTTGGCCAGGATCATCGCGCGTCATACGAAGGCGGAGTTCGTTTACTTCTCCGCCATCACCAGCGGCATTCCCGAGCTGCGCACGCTCATCAAGGCGGCGGAACAGCGGCGTGTCCTGCACCGGCAGCGCACGATCCTTTTCGTAGACGAAATCCACCGGTTCAACAAGGCCCAGCAGGACGCGTTTTTGCCGCACGTCGAGCGGGGGACGATCATCTTGCTGGGCGCCACAACCGAAAACCCCTCGTTCGAAGTGATCGCGCCGTTGTTGTCCCGCTCCCTGGTCGTGGTGCTGCAATCGTTGTCGGAGGAGGCGATGGGGACGATCCTGGACCGCGCCGTTTCAGATGCTGATCGCGGGTTGGGCCGGCTCAAGGTCGAACTGTCGCCGGAGGCGCATCGCCGGTTGATCGGGTTTGGGAACGGCGACGCCCGTGTCTTGCTGACGGTCCTGGAATTCGTGGCCACGCAGACTCCGGCCCAGCCGGATGGCCGGGTGGTGATCGACGAGGCGGCGTTGGACGCCGCCTTGCTCAAGAAGGCGCTCCGGTACGATCGGGCCGGAGAGGAGCATTACAACCTCATTTCGGCTTACATCAAGAGCCTGCGGGACTCAGACGCGGACGGCGCCCTCTACTGGCTGGCTCGGATGTTGGAAGGCGGGGAGGACCCCAAGTTTATCGCCAGGCGCATGGTGATCTTTGCCTCGGAGGACATCGGTAATGCCGACCCGATGGCCCTGGTCTTGGCCACAGCCGTCGTGCAGGCGGTGGAGTTCGTCGGGCTTCCTGAAGCCCAGATCAACTTGGCCCAGGGGACGACCTATCTGGCTACCTGCAGGAAAGACAACGCGTCTTATATTGGTCTGCTGGGGGCGGTGAAGGATGCGCGGGCCTTCGGTAATCTCGGCGTGCCGAATCACTTGCGCAATGCGGTCACGTCGTTAATGAAGGATTTGGGTTATGGGAAGGGGTACCGATATGTGCACGAGGACGAAGCGGCACGCACCGAACAAGCGCATCTTCCTGAGCCGTTGAAGGGAAAACGCTATTACCGGCCTAAGAAACAGTGATGAGAGTTGAGTGCTGAGTTCCCTGAAAACTGCGACCTAAAAACTGACGACTGACAACCCACACCTTTCGCCACTCCTTCGCGACGCACGTACTTGAGGACGGTTACGACATCCGAACCTTCAGGAACTGCTCGGTCACACGGACGTGAAGACCACGATGATTTATACCCACGTGTTGAACCGAGGCGGCAAAGGCGCGCGAAGTCCCGTAGACTCGCTCTGAGGCCCGGACTCTGACTAGGGGTCTTATGCGGAACCATATAAGATCCCCGCTGAACGAGGCGCGGCTGAGGGAAAGTCATAGCGCAACCAAGGTTATGCAGTCCTGTTGCTAGAAAAATGGCAGGGGCTTATACTGCGGTCTGAGCCATCCGGGTTCTTATACAGAACCAGATAATCCATAGTGATGCGTAATCCAATGACCCGGATATCGCCATGAAATTTGAGTGGGATTCGCGCAAAGCCGAGATCAATCTTCGCAAGCACGGTGTATCGTTTGACGAAGCAGGCTCCGTATTTCTGGACCGTTTGGCGCTATCGGGTCCTGATCCGGAGCACTCGGTCGGTGAATCACGATACATTACTTTTGGAATGTCACGTTTGGGGCGGTTACTCGCTGTTTCGCATACGTACCGGCCCGGCGCGATTGAATCATCACTGCTCGCCGTGTAACGCGCGACGAAAGGAAAATATATGAAGAAGGCTAAAGACGAGATGCGTTCGGAGTACAAGCGGTCGGATTTTGCAAAGCTGGAAAGAGGAAAGTTCTATGCAGAAGTGGCTGCAGGAACTTCCGTCGCCTTGTTGGAGCCAGCGATCGCCAAGGCATTTCCCACTTCTAAAGCAGTTAATGAAGCTCTTGCTGGCCTGCTCGTTCTGACCGAAAAAACATCACGCATAACACGGCGCTCAACACGGACGCGCGCAAAGGCGGCGCGCACCGGTTAGCTCGGCGTTAGACTGTCGTGTGGCGGTCGAAACCGCTAGCCGATTTGTGATAGGCCCCGGCTGTGGTCGATGAGTGGGATCCGGAGAAAGCGGCGGCAAATCTTCGCAAGCACAAGGTGTTGTTTGCTGAGGCAGCGTCCGTTTTTCTCGATCCGTTGGCGATCACCTTTTCCGACCCAGACCACTCGGATGAGGAAGATCGAGAGATCCCCATCGGCGTGTCTTCAAAACAACGGCTGCTGTTCGTTGCACACTGTGAGCGGGGCGACCGCATCCGCATAATCAATGCCCGAAGGGCCACGCGCAAGGAGCGATTGCAATATGAACAGAGAATCGGCAAAGAAGCGCGTTGATGAGCTTCGATCTGAGTACGACCTGTCCCAACTGAAAGGCGGAGTGCGTGGCAAGTACTACAAGCGAGCAATCGCAGGGACGAACCTCGTCTTGATCGAACCTGATCTTGCGGAAGTCTTTCCCAACACTGATTCCGTGAATCGGGCACTGCGCACCTTGCTCGATGCCGCCAGCGTGGTGGCGGGACCAGCGCGGCGCCGGCGGGCGATGCCTAACAAGCGGCTCAAGCGACCCGCTGGAAAACGCGGCCGCTCACCGAAGACATTAGCCGGGCCTTGAATCGTTGCACGTACCGAGAGCGGGAGAGTGACTGTTAGGCGGGTCTCGGTCATGCCGCCAAGAGCTTAGCGTGGCCCCAGGGGTGAAAAATAAATCCGTTCCCGATCGCTCGATGTATTGAAAGGCCAACGTTACTACAAGCCGAAGCCGCCTTCTGCCTGAGCCCTACACTGCTGCGAGCTTTTTCTTCACGTCTTCCAATTCGTCCGACAGGGCAGACCACTTGGCGGTGAGTCGTTCCAGGTCTTTCTTCCACCGGTCCTGTTCTCCCTGCAGGCTGTTCCAGCGAGCGGAGTCCTGGTAGAGGGCCGAGTCGGCCAATTCTTGCTCACGGCTCTTGAGGCGGGATTCCAGTTCGGTCACCTCGGCTTCCGCCTTGGCCACCTGCTTCTCCAGTCTCGCCTGGGCCTTCGTCAGCTCCCGGCGCTCCCCGGCCTTGCTCTTCTCCGCAGGGGGAGTGACCGGCGGGGATTGGCTGCTGGTCTTGGCCTGTTTCTGGGTGGGCGAGAGGTCTGCGGTGGATTCCTTGATGGACTCCAGTTCCTGAGCCCGCTTCCACAAGTAGTACTCGTAGTCCCCGTAATAGTCCCGCGCTTTGCCGTCGTCGATCTCCACCACCCGGGTGGCGATGCGCGTCAGGAAGGTCGGGTCGTGCGAGATGAAGACGATCGTGCCGGGAAAATCGCTCATGGCATCGGTCAACACGTCCACCGAAGCCGGATCGAGGTGGTTGGTCGGCTCGTCCAGCAGCAGCGTGTTCGCCGGCTCGACCAGCATCCGCGCAAGGGCCACGCGGTTGCGTTCCCCGCCGCTCAGCGCCTTGATCGGCTTCTTCTGGTCCGGGCCGGAGAACAAGAAG
>JACQCB010000085.1 GCA_016201805.1 Nitrospirota bacterium
GGAGCTTCTTCGGTGTAGGAATTCTGCCTCTTCTTTTTCTTTTTGTTTTTTTGTGGGCACGCTGATACGGGGGTCTTGATTCTCATGAAGGAGGTACAAGGCATGAAGAGGGGCGTAGTCATAGCAATCGTGGCAGTCTTTTTTGTCGCCGGTTTGTTGACGGCCGGATTCGTGGCAGCAGCTGATGCGCCGGCCGGCCCGCCGTTGATGAAGGGCGAAGTTCTGAAAACCCTGAAGGGCCGTGTCTGGTCGCAATGGGCGGACGATCCCGATCGGGAACTCCTGTTCGGGATTCAATACTGGAACACCGGCGATCCGGCTTCAGGCAATCCGAGCGGACGGGCGTCGTCCGATCTGGATGTGCGGCCTCCCGATCCGTTGTTCACCTGTTGCGCGTGGGGCTTTACCGGTGGCACCGATCGAAACAATCCCTATGCCGGCTGGTACCATGCGGCCACGACCGTGCGTCTCCAGGTGAAGGACAAGGCGCTCATGGATCAGATCATCAAGGCCTCCCAGGAACTGGTGGCTCTCGAAGTGACGCTGGATGGCCGGATGATCACCGGGTTCAAGGTTCTGGCGAAGGACTAGTTCCGCCGGAGCGGTTCGTCCGTGGGTTGCGAAGGTTATGATCGGCATTTTTAAACGGATGACGTGTTAAGGAGGGATCCAATGATGAGCTTTCATAAGAAAGGCTGGGCCTTCGTGGTCGCCGTGGCTCTGGTCGTGGGCGTGACCTCGACCGCGCTGGCCATCGAGGCGTTCCAGGAGCGGTTTGAATGGGGCGACATGAGCAAGCCGACCACGTTGCAGGGGCGGGTCATCATCCTCGACCCCTACGATGAGGCGGTCTGGATCAACATCGCGGTCTTCGGCGGCAATGCCGAGAGCGGGTTGTTCTGGCAGAAGATCCATCCCGGCAAGAACGTCAAATTCTATGCCGCGAACAAGGAAGTCTGGGGCCAACTGAAGTCGATGGCCCGCGCCCATGCGGGGCCCGCCGCGGCGAAGGAAGTGCCGCCGGCGTCGGCCACGACCCTGGTCGAGTTCGTCGCCCAGGAAGTGGAGCAGAACCACCGGGTGATTTCCTCCGTCAAGAAGCTGGCGGACAATGCCGGCGAGATGGGCAAGCCGCGCGGTATCCGCGCGTTGAAGGAAGCAGCCTGCGCCACTAAGCACGAGTTTGAAGCGGAGTGCTACAAGGCCAAGCAGGCGCTCAATACCTCGCCGAAGGGAGCGAACACGGTCGTCATGCAGTATGACGTCATGATCCCCGGTGGGAAGCATATGGCCGGCGGTTTGATTCCGTGGACGGCCGAGTACAATGAGGGCGGCCACGGCCACTGATCGCTGATTTGTGGTGTAAGAAAAGGGCGGTGTGCCGATCGGCACACCGCCCTTTTTATTTCTCCGACTCCTCGCCGAGCCGGCGCTGCAGATCGGCCAGCTTGTTCAGGGCTTCCAGCGGGGTCATGGAAAAGAGGTCCATCTGACGCACTTCCTCGATGATCGGATGCGGAGCCGGCAAGGAAGGGTCAGAGGGAGGCGTGAGGGGTGAGGCGTGAGGGGTGGTGAAGAGGTCAGGCTGGGAGGGCTGAGCGGAGGCACGTTCCAGTTGGGCCAGCACTTCCTTCGCCCGGCCGATCACCGTCTGGGGGAGGCCGGCCAGCCTGGCCACCTGGATGCCGTAGCTCCGGTCCGCGCCTCCTGCGACGATCTTTCGCAGGAATAACACCTCTTCATTCCGTTCCTTCACGGACACCGAATAGTTTTTGATTCCCTCGCGTTGCCCGGCCAGCTCCGTCAGTTCGTGGTAGTGGGTGGCAAAGAGCGTGCGGGCTCCCAGACGGCTCCGGTCCTGAATGTACTCCGAGACCGCCCATGCGATGCTCAGCCCGTCGTAGGTGCTGGTCCCGCGCCCGATCTCGTCAAGCAAGATCAAGCTGCGCTGGGTGGCGCAGTTGAGTATCTGGGCCGTCTCGGTCATTTCCACCATGAAGGTGCTCTGGCCGGCCGCGAGGTTGTCGGATGCGCCGACCCTTGTAAAAATGCGGTCCACGAGACCGATGTCAGCCGTCCCGGCCGGAACAAAACTACCCATTTGGGCCATCAACACGATCAGGGCCACCTGTCTGAGATAGGTGCTCTTGCCGGCCATGTTCGGGCCGGTGATGATCAGAAGCCGGCTGCCTTCGAGGTCCACCACGGTATCGTTTGGAATAAACCCGCTTGCAAGGTCGAGCCGCTCCACCACCGGATGCCGGCCCTCGCTGATCCGGATGGTGCCGCCGTCATCGATCGAGGGACGGACGTAGCGGTTCGTGGCAGCCACTTCAGCCAGAGCGGCGAGGACATCGAGGAGGGCGATGGTCTTCCCCATGGCTTGGAGCCTGGCGGTCTCTTGCGCGAGCTGTGAGCGGATCTGCTCAAAGAGCTCCTGCTCGAGCGAGTTGAGTTGGGTTTCGGCGCCGGTCACCCGGTCTTCCAGTTCTTTCAACTCGGGCGTGATGAAGCGTTCGGCGTTTGCGAGGGTCTGCTTCCGGCGGTAATGATCGGGAATGCGCGAGAGGTTCGTCTTGGTCACCTCGATGTAATACCCGAAGACCTGATTGAATCGGACCTTCAGCGATTCGATCCCGGTGCGTTCCCGTTCCTGCGCCTCAAGCCGCGTGATCCACCCCTTCCCTTCCCGGCAGGTCTTCCGTAATTCGTCCAGATGCGCCTGGTAGCCGTCTTGGATGATGCCGCCGTCCCGGATCGAGACCGGGGCGTCCGGGAGGATGGCCCGCTCGATCGTCTCATGGACGTCGGACAAGTCGTCCCAGGATTTGGCCAGGCCCTGGAGCAGCGAGGCACGGAGGGGGGCCAGGAGGCCCCGGATGGCGGGAAGCGCCGCCACCGACTGTTTGAGTCCCAACAGGTCGCGCGGGTGAGCGACGCCCAGCGAAATGCGGCTGCTCAGCCGCGCGATATCTTGGACCGTTTTCAGCGCGGTCCTGATGCCGGTGCGGGCGCGCAAGTTCTCGGCCAGTTCCGCGACCGCGTCAAGGCGGGCGTGAATGGGGGCGCTCGTCACCAGCGGGCGGAGGATCCACTCGCGCAGCAGGCGGCTGCCCATGACCGAAACGGTCCGGTCAAGGACCGAGAGGAGGGTGGTCTTGGCGCGCTCGTGGCGGTCGTCAGCCAAGGGTCTGACCAGTTCGAGATTGCGGACGGTTGCGGTGTCCAGATGCATTTCCCCGCCGGCCCGTCGGATCTGCAGGCCGCGCAAATGGGCCAGGCTGGCCGTCGGCTGTGTCTCACGGAGGTAACGCAGGATGGCGCCGGCTGCCTGGAGGCTCAGGGATAAGTCCTGACAGCCGAAGCTCTCCAAAGAGCTGACGCCGAAATGTTCCCGCAATGTCCGCTCGGCGGACGGGAGGTTGAAGCCGGACGCATCCTGTGCGCAGAGGCTCACGCTCTTCGCCTGGGCGAGATGATCGAGGAGCGGCTTCGGAAAATTCAGCGGGTAGAGCAACTCGCGGGGTTCCAGCCGGGAGAGTTCGTCCTGCAGGTCGGTCCGAGCCCGGCTCCCATAAAACTCCATGACCCAGAAGTCTCCGGTGGAGAGATCAAGAGAAGCCAGTCCGAGGGCCGGGGCTCGATCGTCTTGCTGCACGGACCCGGCATCGGGTTGGGCCGAAGCGACCGCAGCCAGAAAATTTGATTCTGTCGGCGGCAAGAGTTCCGTGTCGATCAACGTGCCGGGGGTGTAAAGGCGGACGACTTCCCGCCGGACCAGGCCCTTCGCCAGCTTTGGGTCTTCCACTTGGTCGCACAGGGCCACCGTCCGCCCGGCCTTGAGGAGCTTGGCGATGTACCCGGTTGCCGCGTGATGGGGGATGCCGCAGAGGGGAACCGGATCTGCGCGGGACTTGTCTCGCGAGGTCAAGGTGATGGACAGGAGCCGGGAGGCTTCTTCCGCGTCCTCATAGAACATCTCATAGAAGTCGCCCACCCGGAAAAACAAGATGGCCTCCCGATGCGCACTCTTGATCTCCCGATACTGGCGCATCAGGGGGGTAAGGTCCCCATCATTCATCGGGCAGCCCTTCGGGACGGTTCTGTTGTCCGCCCGCATGGCGGGGCGGCTTCTCGATCGCCTTACGCAACTGTTCCAAATCGGCCTCCGCCTCCTGCAGGGCTTTTGTTTTTCTCCTGAGCTCCAGCCGCCCACGAACCCAGGCGGGGAATAACAGGATGGAGGCGACGAGAATGCCGACGGCGAAGGCGCTGAGGACCGGCCTCCACAACTCGGTGGAGGCTTCACGCAGGCCGAAAAAATAGCGAAGCGTGACTTCTTGCTCCTGGTTTTGGAGAAAGAAGGTGAGTGACAGGAGCAAGAGGATGGCAACCAAGATCCATCGGATCATAGGCCTGGCTTAGACCTCCGTGTGGTGGTGCCTGTGCGGCCTTTCCGGGAGGCTTGTCCCGCCTGTGTGCGGGGGCCTACCGCGGGTTTGGCACGGGTTGCTGGGCGATGCGCGAGGACCATGCGGAATCGCGCGCGAAGCTTGCGGTAGGTTGCCAGGAGGTGTTCGGGGATCACCCTGGTTTCTGCAAACAGCGGCATGAAATTCGTATCGCCGTTCCAGCGAGGCACGATGTGCAGGTGCACGTGGGCTTCAATCCCGGCCCCGCTGACCCGTCCCAGGTTGATGCCGAGGTTGAACCCTTCCGGCCCGATCTCGGCCCGCAGGACCCGGAGGGAGAGATTGGTCAAGGTGATGAGTTCGAGTGCGCTTTCGGGGGGTAAGGACTCCAGGCTGTCGACGTGTGCGTAGGGGGCCACCATCAGGTGGCCGCTGTTGTAGGGGAAGAGGTTCATGATGACGAAGCCGTGCGTGCCTCGGTGCAAGACGAGATTGGTCGCGTCACGCCGTTCCCGAATTTTCGCGCAAAAAATGCAGCGGGCGGCTTTGCGGGTGTTTTGGACATAGGCCATGCGCCAGGGCGCCCAGAGGACGTTCATTGTGTGCGGTGCTCCTTGTCTTTGCCCTGGCGGGCGTTGCTTCCGGCCTCGCCTTCCCGCATGGCGTGGATCAACAGGCGGTGCGAGGAAGGGCCTGTCGCCTTCAAAACGACCGATCGGGAAGTGTTGTTTCGGTGATGGAGGTGGATTTCCAGGCGATCCGCCGGCAGGTCGGCGCCGGCCTTGTCGGCCCATTCGATGGCGACGACATGATGTTCGTCGAGGTAGTCCGACAGCCCAAGGTCATGCAGGTCTGCGACGGAATCGAGCCGGTACAAGTCCGCATGTGCGAGAGGCAGCCGGCCGCGGTATTCCTGGATCAGGACGAACGTCGGGCTGCTCACACTGCGGGGTGCTGCGCCGAGCCCGACGGCAAGACCGCGCACCAGCGTGGTTTTCCCTGCTCCCAAGTCTCCGAACAGGGCGAGGACTTCGCCGCCGCGCAACGCGTGCCCGATGATTTCTCCAAGCCGTTCGGTCTCCGTTGCCGAGCGCAAGCGCTGTTCCCATTCGACGGATTTCCCAGCCAGGGATGCAGTTTCCCCCGGTGGGGTCGTTTCCGCTGCCGCCGGGGTGACAGCCTGTCGAGATCGAGACAGGCGCGGTGCTCCGCGGTCTGCGGACGGTTGAATGAGAGGCCGTGGCTTGTCGTGACGCACAGGCATTGAGTGCTCCTAGACGGCCATTGGGGATGCGACCGTCAGGCTGATGGCGGAGGGAATCCGCTCGATCAAGTCCCCGGCGGTCATGCCGGCTGGGCCGACTGCGGCTGCGGCCAGGTCGCCGGCCAGGCCGTGCAAATACGTGCCGACGAAGGCGGCGTCCCAGGGGGACAGTCGCTGCGCCAGCAAGCCGACGATGATCCCGGTCAGGGCATCGCCGGTTCCAGCTGTGGCCATGCCGGGGTTGCCGGTCGGGCAGATCGTCACGCGTCCGTCAGGATGCGCAACAACGGTCCGGGCTCCCTTCAACACCAGTATGACCCCGCGTCGCTTGGCAAAGCGCGTGGCGACGCCGATCCGATCCTCATTGATCGATTGAGTGGTGGCGTCTTCATCCAGGCGCGCCATCTCGCCTGGATGGGGCGTCAGGATCGGCTGGGTTTTGCACTCGGCAAGCAGCGCGGTGTGGCCGGCCAGGGCGTTGAGGGCATCGGCGTCCAGAACGGCGGGCTTCTCCAGCCGAGGGATCAACGTCTGGAGCAAGTCCACGGTCTCCGGGTGGGTCGTCAGGCCAGGGCCGATCGCGACGGCGCTTCGAGCATTGATGAATGTCAGAAGGCGATCCAGCCCGGACCGTGCCAGGGTTCTGGCTTTCGTTTCAGGCATCGGGGCGGTCATCGCTTCCAGCAGTTTGGCTTCGAGCGTGTCGTTGACGCTTGATGGGGTGGCGACCGTCACCAAGCCGGCTCCGATCCTCAGCGCCGCTTTGGCGGCCAGAGCTGCTGCACCGGTCTTGCCCACGGAGCCGGCGATAATCCCGGCATGACCGTAGGTGCCCTTGTGTGATGAAGGGGTGCGGCGTGGAATCAGGCGGCGAACGTCCTCGATGGTCATCAGTGTGATCCGGCTGGGGACTTCGTTCGCGAAGGAACGCGGGATGCCGATATCGACGATCCGAATATCCCCCGCATGGTCGATGCCGGGACCGACATAGAGTCCCAGCTTAGGCAGTGCGACGGTGACGGTGAGCGCTGCTCTCACCGCCGTCCCCATGACGGCTCCTGTGTCGGCACGGATGCCTGACGGCAAATCGACTGCGATCACCGGCAGGTCGGACGCATTGATCGCCTCAATGGCCGTGCGGTACGGTCCTGTGACTGACGCCGAGAGGCCGGTTCCCAGGAGCGCGTCTACGATCAGATGGCTTTTCCCCAGGAGCGTCCTGGTTTGCTCGCTGGACGGGGCGTTGTGCAGGGTCGCGGCGCCCGCAGCCTTCGTGAAACGCCGGTACATGATTGTGGCGTCCCCGGCCAGGTCCGTTGCCTTGGTCATGAGCAGGACCTGCACGCGAACCCGCTGCCGCTTCAGCAATCGTGCGACGACGAGCCCGTCGCCCCCGTTGTTGCCTTTGCCGCAGAAGACCGTGACCGTCTTGCCGCGTAATGGGCCGAAGGCTTGCGCCATCGCCTCGACCACGCCGGCTCCGGCGCGGTCCATCAGCGTGAGGCTTGGGATGCGGGCCTCCGTCATGGCGCGCCGGTCGAGGGCTTGCATCTGGGCGGCGGTGATGATCTTCATGCGAACCCGTGATGGGTGATAGGTAATGGGTGATGGGTAAGAAAGGACAAGAGAAGCATTGTCATGTCCATCACGCGTCACGCATTACGCATCACTCTCTCGTCAGGACCGCCTCGGCGATCGCGTAGTCGGCGTCATGCGAGAGGCTGACATGGATGCCGGTGACGCCTGCCTCGCGGAGGAGTGTTTCCGCCCGGCCCGTGGCCGTGGCCACCGGTTTGCCGTTCTTGTCGTTGAGCACCTGGATGTCCACCCAGCGAATGCCGTCTGTCCAGCCGGTTCCGAGCGCCTTGAGGACGGCTTCCTTCGCCGCAAAACGCCCGGCCAACGAGGCGTAGGGGGAGGCCCGTTTCAAACAATAGCGACGCTCCTCTTCCGTATAGAGCCGTTGGAGGAATCGATCCTGCCATCGTTCCATCAGAGACCGGATGCGGGTAATTTTGACCAGGTCCAGACCGATGCCGACAATTTTCACGATGGCTCCCGGAGATCTTGCATGGAGGATGGGACGAGGATGCCGAGGCCGTATCCGAGGGCCTCTTGCCTCATGATCCGCTCACGAGCGCTTTCATTTCCCGCACGGCCCGTTCGATGCCGACCATGACGGCCCGGGCGATGATGCTGTGGCCGATGTTGTATTCCACGATCTCGGGGATCTGCGTCAGGCGTTTCACGTTGCGATAGGTCAGCCCATGTCCCGCGTTGACCCCCATATTCAGTTTGTACGCCAGCTTGGCCGTCTGGGCAATGGTTTCGAATTCGGCCTGTTCTTCCTTGAGGCGGCGGGCGTTAGCGTAGCGGCCGGTGTGCAGTTCGACATAATCCGCGGCGACCTTGTGGGCGGCTTTGATTTGGTTGAGGTCCGGCTCGATGAACAAGCTGACGGGAATGCCGCCGTCGTGGAGGAGGTCGACGATGGCCTTGATGCGATCCTTCTGCCCGGCGACGTCGAGGCCTCCTTCGGTCGTCAATTCCTGCCGCCGCTCCGGCACCAAGGTGACCATGTGGGGCTTGATGCTCAGGGCGATCTTGGCCATCGATTCCTCGGCCGCCATTTCCAAATCCAGCTTGGTCTGGATGATCTCCTTCAGCAGGCTGAGGTCCCGGTCCTGGATATGGCGACGATCCTCCCGCAGGTGCACCACGAGGCCATCGGCACCGGCCAACTCCACCAGCACGGCCGCTGCAAGAGGGTCCGGCTCGCTGCCTCCCCTGGCTTGGCGAAGTGTTGCCACATGATCGATGTTGACGCCTAACCTAGCCACGATTCTCCTGTACTCTTTGTGGATGCTTGGATAGCGGCGCCCCTTGCGGCATTTTCGACGCAAGGCCGAATGCAACAAGGGAGTTTGCAAAAGATCTGATATTATTACAAAAAGGACAGATGGTAGCAAGGGGAGTCTGGCCTGAGGGTAGTGATCGGTTTTAATATATTTCTTGAATGGGTCTTTTTAGCAGAGCATGGAATTCATACGAATAATCTTCACTATCGCCAGTTTTATGAAACACTGAAACCACTTCCCACCCTTCTTTCCCTAAAGTATTAATGCCACTGAGACCTATGGCATATTCTTTATCAAGCGATCTTTCCGGGTGGTCCTCTGAATGATAGCTGTTTTTCCTCTCAAAGGCCCAAACGCGATATTCCCATCGTGTCATGGCTCCCTCCTAGGCTAGAAGTTCTTCCAACTTCCAAATCCTGTCTGTTAGTCCTGCCTGCATCGCTGGCGTACAGCGAATGGTACGCGGGCACCACGCGAAATTCCAGTTCCAAAAGAACAGTGCCACGGCTGCCTGCAAGTTCTCTAGCTTCCGTGAAAACCCATTTGTCAGTCTGGTAAACCGCCGAATCTGCATCCTCACCGTGAGATTCAGCCGCTCGACATAGGACGTGCAGACCTTACTGCGATCAGGAATCCCCCATCGATCATGGATTTCTACGCCTGTGCAATGCGGCGGACTATACCGGCCAGGGCCAGGATTCTCTGCTGCGTAGAGCTTCACAATTTCGGCATGGGTAGCGCGGAATCCAAACTGCTGTTGGATGGCCTGGACGTAGGCCCCAAAGCCATCCGTACTTAACTGAACAGGGCCTTCAATGCGGCGGGCCAGATCAGCCATGAATAGCTGAGTGGACAACACGTCGCGTTTCCCCACGAAGAACGAAGGAACAAGCTTTGTCGCGGGGTCCAGGGCGATGAAGGTATAGGTATCGCCGTACTCAGGATGGGCCAGCCGATCCGTATCTGTCAGGTGCCGCTGTTTCTTAGCGATATAGCACCAGAGCTCGTCGCATTCGATCGCCTCAGCCTGAATGCCACGCATCCGCTCGTCAAGCATGGCTTGGGCCTTCTGGCCGGTTTCCAATAACAATTTGAGGATGGTTTCGATATGTGCGCCGGTCATGCGGGACACTGACCGGATGGAGCAGCCCTCCGTGAGGGCAGAGAGAATAGCAAGCTTGCGCTCTGGCTTGAGGACGTTCATTGGGGCCTCCTTTGACAGAGGCCCATGAAGGGCTTACAATACGATTACCTTAACGGGTGTAATCGGCGCTCCTTCACGGGTCCTGCCGGTTACGGCTGCTCGGTGTTACCAGCACTGGGCAGCCAGCACTTCTAAAAATGGTGGCGGGGGCCGGAGTCGAACCCGCACGACACGGATTAGTAATCCGGTGCTCTGTCCATTGAGCTACCCCGCCATTCATTTTCTTTCTTCCCATACAAACCATTGATTCCAAGTTCGGCTATGGCATATCATATATATTAGATATTAGCGTGTCAAGAGAAAATGGTTGCAAAATCATAAAAAAGTGATATTATTGAAAAGCCCATATATCTGGCGATTCTTCGATTATGTTGAAGGAGAGGGCAACCCCATTGATGGCTGGTATCAAAATCTTGGCGAGGAAGCGAGAGATTTCTTCGATGACTTATTAAAAAATCTTGCCAAGATTGAGAATCATCTAGAATGGGGAATACGGGGATTTCTAAAAGGGAAATATCAAAGCGAACGTATATGGGAATTAGGCTTCAAGGCCGAAGATAAACAATATCGTATTTTAGGCATATTTGATGGGACAAAGCGGGCTGTTATGCTGATGGGCTGTTATCATAAACAACGCGTATATACTCCGGCGAACGCGCTAGACACTGCATACCAGAGGGCCAAAAACCTTAGCGCCAAGAAGGCTACAATACATGAGCGAAAGATCAAAACGGATCTCTAGGCTTCTGACTGACCAAAATTCTAGGTTTTCGTATGTCAGAGCTAAGCTAGGCATTCTTGTTCCATCACAAATCCGTGCGGTGCGTCTAAAATCTGATCTGCCACGGCAGGCGGATTTGGCAAGAGAAGCCGGAATGCTGCAATCCCGAATCTCTATGTTGGAAACTCCAGGTGCGGCCAATGTCACACTTGATACGCTAGCAAGGCTTGCCGCCGTTTTTAAGGTGGGACTCCTAGTCAAGTTCGTTCCTTATAGCGAAATGCTTCAGTGGGAGAATACATTTTCACAGGACAGTTTCGATGTGGTGAGACTCGATAGGGATGCGGCCTTTTTAAGGCCAGAATTGGCTGCCGTGGCCGGCACAAGGTCAGTTCGCGAGTTACTTGGAGCAACTGATTCTTCTGCTGATAATCCCCCTCCAGTAATTGAGACAGAGCGGACACAGAGCAGCATTTTTGAATTCGCGGAACATACCAACACCCCACTCGCAAGCCAGCTTACTCATTGAGGGATAACATGGCGAAGACAAAAGACAAAAAAGTAGAATCTGAGGGAGACGCTATACGGCCGGGTCAAGAGGTAGATATATTTAGAAGTTATCAAGAACCTAGTTATTACGCGACTCGCATTGAATCTAAATTTAGTAAAGATGATGTCTGTATGCAGTTTATGGAGCTGCTTGAGGTAAGAAATGGAAGGCCTCTGGTAAGACTCCTAGCATCTGTTTGGGTAACGATTGGTCATTACAAAGCTATCTATGAAATGATGGGTCGGCAACTTGCGAAATATGAAGAAATGTTTGGCCCGATTCCAAAAAGTGAATCGGTAAAGGTCCATCCTCCCAAATAGCTTTCTGTCAAAGATTAGCACACCCAGTTTCATCATGAAAATCGTTCCGTAGTGGAACGATTTCCTACCTGTTCCCGCTTAATCCCGGCTATTCCCGCTCAAAACCGATCACCACCTGGCCTGAGGGAGGCTGGGAGGGCAGAGCGACCGGCTCTTGCTGCACAGTTTCTGGCCTCTGCTTGGCGTCGAGTCTGGCCGAGGTGGTATCCGCAGTTCAGAACTCGCTCAACTCCGGAATAAAATTGACTATTTAGGACGGCTGCATTAAAATGAGGCTCTTTTTGAAACGGCCTTTGTCTGCGACA
>JACQCB010000086.1 GCA_016201805.1 Nitrospirota bacterium
AAGCATGGGGTTATCAAAGAGAGTTTTTCTTACCATCAGCTATAAGCTATACGCTCTTTGCTCTGCGCCATACGCTATATGCTATCAGCTCTTGATCTGCTCCAGTGTTCCTTCCAAATCCAGCAGCCGGCGCTTGGCCTTAAGGCCGCAGGAAAACCCGCCCAGCGAGCCGTCGTGGGCGACGACCCGATGGCAGGGAACCATAATGGGAACGGGGTTCGCCCCCAAGGCCAGTCCCACCGCCCGGGCATAGTGCCGTCCCCCGATCTTCGCCGCCACCCACTTGTACGAACGCACCCGCCCATAGGGAATGCGCAGGGTCGCCCGCCAGACCCGCCGCTGGAAAGGGGTCCCGATCGAGAGATCGACCGGAAAGTCCAGGGTGCTGCGCTTGCCTTCCAGAAACGCGATGAGTTGCTTCTGGGCCTCGCGTAATATCTGCTCGTTCGCTCCCGCCGGCTTGGCCATTTTCCTTGGGCCGATCTCCGCCTCGACCGCCCGGCGTGACGGTTGCGGCAGCACGATCCTGCAGATTCCTGGGCGATCCTCGGAAGCCGCGATTCCCATCCAGCCCCAGGCCGTCTCGAAAATCGTGACGGTGTGACACGTGACGCGTGACGTGTCTGGAGAAGAGCTGGCGGACAATCGACTCATTGTGCGGACTCGCTTTGTCCTCACCGTGCCCGGGTCCTGACGTACCCTTGACGACGAGACCTCTTCACTCGCGTCACCTGTCACTCGTCACTTCTTTCAAACCCCGCGTCCCAGCTTGCGCCTGAGAATCTTCGCGACCATGTCCAGTTCCTCCGATCGCATCACCGCATGGACGCCGAAGTAGCCCGTCATGCTCAAGCCAACCCCGACGAACAGCATGACGGTCTTGGCGATCCAGTCTCCCTGATGCGTCCAGACCGAAGCTCCGGCCACCCAAGCGGAGGCCAGGACCACCGGCACGCTGGCCACGAGCACGCGCACGGCCGACCGTCCGACGGAGCGCCAGTCGATCCCCCCCAGTCGCCGGTTCAGCACCGCCACAAGGATGCCCCCGTTCAGCATCGATGCCAGCGCGGTGGCCAGCGCCAGGCCGGCGTGACGGAGCGGTCCCATCAACAGAAGCGACAGCAGGATATTCGCCCCCACCGATGCGACCGCCGCCAGCGCCGGCGTCTTCGTATCTTGCAGGGAATAAAAAGCCGCCACGATGATCCGCACCGACGCGAAAGCCCAGAGGCCCACGGCGTAGCAAAACACCGCCGTCGCCGTCGCTGCCGTGTCCGCGGCGGTAAAGGTCCCGTGCTCGAAGAACAGATGCACGATCGGCTGCCGCAACAGAATGAGCCCCAGCATGGCCGGGAGAATAATGAACAGGATCATCCGCAGGCCGAAGGCCAGCGTGACACGCAACTCGTCCAGCGACCCGCGCGCAGCCTGCTGAGACAACGTCGGCAGGATCGCCGTGGCCAACGCGACGCCGAAGATGCCCAGCGGAAATTGAATGAGCCGCATGCCGTAGAACAGGTAGGTGGGGGCCCCGGCAAAGAACGAGGCCAGGATCGTGCTCACCGTGATGTTGACTTGCGTCACCGACATGCCCAGCAGAGAGGGCGCCAGCAGCAGCCCGATCCGCTTCACACCGGGATGGCCGGGCTCGAACCGCCAGCCGAAGAGCAGCCCTCGACGACGGAGCCCCGGCAACTGCATGAGGAACTGCGCCGCGCCCCCGACCACCACCCCGATGGCGACGCCGTGGATGGGCTCGACCAAGAGCGGCGCAAGCAGAAACGCGGCGGCAATGATGCAGACGTTGAAGATCACCGGGGACAGAGCGGGCGCCGCGAAGGCGCGGACCGAGTTCAGCACCCCCATCGCCAGGGCCGCCAGGCTGATGAACAGCAAATAGGGAAACATGATCTGGGTCAGGAGCGTCGTCATGGCGAGGCGGGCAGGATCGGCATGGAATCCCGGGGCGAGCAGCCAGACGATCGCGGGGGACGCCAGAATCCCAACCAGAGTGACGGCGATCAGAATCGTCAGCAGGGTGGTGAAGACCGCGCTGGCCAGTTCCCAGGCATCCCGCTTGGCGCGCAGTGTATGGTATTCGGTAAAGAC
>JACQCB010000106.1 GCA_016201805.1 Nitrospirota bacterium
GAGCGGTCGAGGTGCCGGATGTTGCGTCGTTCCAGCACGACCACGCGGGGGTCCTGGCGCAACCGCCACGCCAGTTGCCCGTAACCAACGTCCACCGCGTAGACGCGTCGCGCGCCGCTCTGGAGAAGGCAATCCGTGAATCCTCCGGTCGAAGCACCCACGTCCATGGCGACGAGGCCGCTCGGCGCCACCCCAAACGCCTCCAATGCCGCAACGAGCTTGCCTCCGCCCCGACTCACATAGGGGGTCTCTTTGGCTGCAACCTCGATCCTGGCCTCCACGGACACCAGCTTGGCCTGTTTGTCGGCCAAGACCCCATCCACGGTGACGGCCCCGGCCAGAATCAATCGAGCGGCCTGCTCGCGGCTTTCGACCAACCCGCGAGTGACCAACGCACGATCCAACCGTTCTCGAAGCGACGCAGTTTTCCTGGGCATGGAGAAACGGGACGCAACCGATGAAAGAGTTACCGGAGGTGGTTCAAGCTTCGGCGGCAAGTCAGCCAACTGGAGAAGATTCATCGGCCTCTTCGCCGCCCAAGGTATAGGCGCGAAGCCGCTTCTTCCCTTCCTTGTCCTGAATGAGAATCTCGACTTTCCGCTCCGCGTCATCCAGCATCTTGAGGCACGTTTTGGAGAGTTCGATGCCCTCTTCGAAGATCTTCAGCGATTCATCGAGCGGCAGGTCCCCCTTTTCCAGCTCCGATACGATCGTTTCGAGCCGGGCCATGGCGTCTTCAAACTTCAATGCGGCCAACGGAACCTCCTCCTCGTTACAAGCAGACTGGCGGCTATTATACCCCGGCAGCCCAGGGGGTCAAGCGCTTAGGACTTCGGCAGGACTTGCCGAACCGAGCAGAGCAGATGGCCCTCGGCCAACCGTGCCCGCACGACATCCCCCACGGACAGATCCTCCGCCCTTCTGACAACCGTCCCATCCGACACGGTCTGGATGATACTGTAGCCTCGCGCGAGAATCGCCAAGGGACTCAGCCCGTCCAGGGCCTGCACAAGCGAGCGCACCGCCTGTAACCGGAACGCCTGCCCCGAGCGCATGCCTTGTTCGACGCGCTTGAGGAACTGCGGCACGAGCACCATGGCGCCTCTGACTCGCTCCAGGGGGCTGGAGAGCCCCAGATCGTGCCGACAAGCCATGATCTGTTGGCGAAAGGTCGCCAGCGAGCTTTTCACCGTCCATCCCAACCGGCTGGTGTACTCATCCAAGCGCTGCGCATGCCGTTGGAGAGGCACCGTTCGGACGGACAGCATTCCGCCCGACTCTTCCAACCGATGCCGGATGAGGGTAAAGCGCATCTGCATCGCCCGTTCCTGACGAGCCCGCCAATCTTCCAGCCCTTGGATGAGATCCTCCAGCACGGGAGCGACCGCCTCGGCAGCCGCCGAAGGCGTCGGCGCCCGGTAGTCCGCCGCAAAATCGGCCAGGGTGTAATCGATCTCATGGCCGACGGCCGACACGATTGGGACGGGCGATTCCGCGATCGCCCTGACGACTACTTCCTCGTTGAAACTCCAGAGGTCTTCCAAGGAGCCGCCCCCGCGTCCCACGATGATCACCTCCACCTTGCCGGATTGGCCGAGCGTGCGGATCGCCTCCGCGATTTGCAGCGCCGCCCCCTCCCCTTGAACCGACACCGGACAGATCAACACGGACAAGGACGGACAGCGCCGCTCCAGCACCACCAGCATATCGTGGAGTGCGGCGCCGGACCGGGACGTCACGAGGCCGACACGGCGCGGAAGAAAGGGCAACGGCCGCTTGCGAGAGGCATCGAAGAGGCCTTCGCGGGCCAGCTTCTCCTTTAGCTGCTCCAGCGCAAGCTGAAGCGCCCCGATGCCCTTCGGTTCCAGATAGTCCAGGACGGCCTGATACTCCCCGCGCGGCTCATACACCGTCAAGCGCCCGCGCACGATGACTTGGAGGCCTTCGCGAAGAGCGAACCGGAGGCGCTGCACGCCGGTTCTGAACAACACGGCCCTGATCTGGCTGTTCTGGTCCTTTAAGGTAAGATAACAATGGCCGGAGGAAGGCGTCCGGAGATTCGAGACCTCGCCTTCGATCCAGAGGTCTGGGAACCCCTGCTCGAGCCGGTCCCGCACGAGGGCGGTCAGTTCACTGACCGTGAGGATTCGTTGCGGCTGAGCGCCCACCATCATTCAAGAATACCCACGACTATCGCGCGTCCGGCCGTTGTCCGGCCGGCCCGACCGGACATCACTCCGGAATCCGGATCCGCCGGATGGCGACGGCCTTCCCGAGCGCGCCGTCGAGTTCGATGAGCACGGCGCTCAAGACCGCCGGGCCCGACGCCACTTCGAAGCGACGCGGCATCTGCGTGAGAAATTTCTCGATGGCCAATTCCTTCTTGATCCCGATCACGGACAGCACTGGCCCCGTCATGCCGATGTCCGTCAGGTAGGCCGTGCCCTTGGGAAGAATCTGCTCGTCGGCGGTCTGGACGTGCGTATGGGTCCCGACGACCGCCGTCACGTCGCCGTCCAGAAAATGTCCCATCGCCATTTTCTCCGACGTCGCCTCCGCATGCATGTCCACGATGATGGCGTTGGTCTGCTGTTTCAGCTTGGCAATCTCCCGGCGGGCCACCTGGAAGGGACACTCCAGAATAGCCGGCATGTAGATCCGCCCCATGAGTTGCAGTATCCCAAGCTTCTCGCCTCCGGGCGTTTCCACCACGATGCTGCCGTGCCCCGGCGTACCGGCGGGGTAGTTCGCCGGCCGCAACAATCGCGGCTCGTGCGGGATGAACTCGAGGATTTCCTTTTTGTCCCAGACGTGGTTGCCGGTCGTAATCACCGACAACCCCATCTCGAACAGTTCGTGGGCCAGCTCCGGCGTGATCCCGAACCCCGCGGCCGCATTTTCCCCGTTCCCGATCACGAGGTCCACGGCGTGCTCGGCCACCACCTTGTGCAGCGTCCGCGCAATCACCCGACGCCCGGGTTCCCCCATGATGTCGCCGATAAACAGAACTTTCATACAGACCGGCAATGGGTGATCGGCGATAGGCTATTGGGAAGAGGCTTGCTCTTCCTATAGCCCATAGCCTCGCGCCTATAGCCTCTCCTGCTTACTTCGCGTAATCCACGAACCGGCTCTCTCGAATCACCGTCACTTTGATCTGGCCGGGGTAGGTCAACTCATCCTGGATTTTCTTGGCCAGCTCACGAGAAATGTGGGACGATTCCACGTCGCTGACCTCCTCCTGCCGGACGATCACCCGGATCTCGCGACCCGCCTGGATCGCATAGGCTTTCTGCACCCCTTTGAACCCGACCGCCAAGGACTCCAGCTTCTCCAGCCGCTTGACGTAGGATTCGAGGGCCTCGCGTCTGGCGCCAGGCCTGGCCGCCGAGAGGGCCTCTGCCGCCGCCACCAGCACCGTCTCCGGGCAGATCGGTTCCACCTGTTCATGGTGCGCGGCGATCGCGTTGACCACTTTCGCCGACTCCCCGTAGCGTTTGGCGATCTCGGCCCCCAACATCGCGTGGGGTCCTTCCTCCTCGTGGCTCACCGCTTTTCCGATGTCGTGGAGCAGGGCGCCTCGCTTGGCCAGTTTCACGTCCAGCCCCAGCTCCGACGCCATGATGCCGCAGATGTACGCCGCCTCTCTGGCATGGTACAAATTGTTCTGCCCGTAACTGGTCCGGTATTTCAGCCGGCCCAGGACCTTGACCAGTTCGGGATTGAAGTCCGACAGCCCCACCTCGAAGATGATCTTTTCGGCTTCCTCGATCATCAGCTTGTCCAGATCTGTCTTGACCTTCTCGACGATCTCCTCGATCCGGGTGGGATGGATGCGGCCGTCTTGCATCAACCGCTCCAGAGAAATCTTGGCGATCTCCCGGCGCAGCGGATCGAAGCCGGAAATAATGACCGCCTCCGGCGTTTCGTCGATGATCAGGTCGATGCCCGTGGCCGCCTCGATCGCGCGGATGTTCCGCCCCTCGCGTCCGATGATGCGCCCCTTCATGCTGTCGTTGGGAATCTGCACCACCGAGATCGTGGCCTCCGACACATAATCCCTGGTCACCCGCTGGATCGAGCGGGCGATGATTTCCCGCGCCTCGCGCTCGGCGTTTTCTTTCGCTTCATCGATAATGCGCTTCGCGAGCCCGGCCGCATCCAACCTGGCCTCGCTCTCAATTTCGCTCAGGAGATGCCGCTTGGCTTCCTCGACCGTCATCCCGGCCACCCGCTCCAAGGCCTGTCGGTGCTCCTTGACCGCTTGCTCGCAAGCCGCCTCCTTGGCCGCAATGGTCTCTTCACGCTTGGACAGCGCTTGCTCGCGCTTCTGCGTCTCGGCCTCGCGTTTTTCGACGGCACCGACCTTGCGGTCAAGATTTTCTTCCCGTTGGATCAAACGCCTTTCTTGAGACGCCAGTTCCGAGCGTTTTTCCTTCTGCTCCTTGTCGATCTCGGCTTTCGTCTGAAACAGTAAATCCTTCGCCTCCAGCTTGGCTTCCTTGACCAGATTCTCCGCTTCCCGCTCTGCGCTCTGCACGACCTGGCGGGCCTGGTCATCGGCCTGGGTCCGGCTGGCCGTCAGCGCCCTTCGACGGAGTCCCGCAGCAACGCCGACTCCCGCCAGCGCTCCCAACATGCCTACGATCACATATACGGCGATGGTTGTCACAATGGCCTCCACCCCTTTTGAGCGTTAAGTAAGATTGAATTGAATGGTTGCATCGAACCGTGGTCGTACTCGGCTGTGTGTACGAGCCGGGACGACCGCAGCAGCAAGGGAAGGGGCAGAGAGTACGAGGCGGAGAGAACCGAACATCTCGCGGAGACGACAGAGCGGAAGCGCGACGGAGGACCAGTGCGGACTAGAACGAACGGCGACTGAACGAGACCGACGGAGTGGACAGCGGCCGGCCCCTGCTGGAAGAGAAACCCGGGTTCAGCCCCGACACGACCCGCGGCCTCGCGAGCGCATCACCCGGCCCCCCTCTCATCCAACGAGAAACCACCGCCAGCCTATCGCGAAAAAGCCCTGCCTCGCCTTGGCCGCTCGCCCAGGCCGCAGTCCTCTCCGCCATCTCCACTCCGAACAATCTCAACCACCCGATCATCAAAACCAGCATGTGCATGACGTTCAGTCGCACTGGAAAATCCCTGTTAGGCCCGTCGCTTCTTAAATTGTCGTCACCCAAGCACTCTCACCCACATTTACCTTGCTCAGGCGCCCTTTCTTTAGTTATGCGTACCCTATCAAATACCTGAAAACATTGCAAGCCTGGCGCATCTCCCCTCGGCCCCTTACCGGTTCCTCGCCGGCTGCAAGTGCTCCTCAATCGACTCCATCAAGCAGCTCGCCCGCCGCTCGACGTCGGCCTCGCCCTGCTCTCGACGCTGTTCCGCCTGGAACAGTTGATGCGTGATGTTGATGGCCGCCAGCACCGCCACCTTGGTCGGGGTGGCGGTTTTCATCCCCTTGGCCAACTGCTGCATCTGCTCGTCCACATAGGCAGCTACCCGGCTCACATAGACTTCGTCCGTCGCGCCTTTGATCGTATAGCGCTGGCCGAAAATATCCACTTCGATGGGCTTCGTCACGCGGCACCTCCATCCCTCGCTTGGCGTGGACCGCGCGCCTCACAAATTGCGGCGCGCGGATAAACCCTCAATGTGAACGCTTCAAAACTATTATTTCTCGCAAGATGCGCCTTCCATGCACTCGAGAAAATCCAGTTCGCCCAAGACCTTTTCAACCGTTTCAGCGTGTGGATCATCTCCACCAGGCCCCGCACGCGCGTCTCCAGAGCCTCCATTTTGTCCAATGCCATAAAAACCCCTCCAAGAAGCTATCAGCCGTCAGCCTTCAGCTCCGACCTGAGAGCCGCATGCTGACACATGCTGATAGCTGACAACTTCTTAGCTGAGAGCTTCTTATAGGAGCTTCAGCAAACCTTGTCAAGGAAGCGGACCTCGCAGCCTCCGCCGTCGAGGCGGCGATATTCGCGATAGCTGCGGAGGACCCGTTTCACATATTGCCGTGTTTCCTGATAGGGGAT